>JBIJDP010000258.1:0-4664 GCA_044344065.1 Opitutaceae bacterium | reverse complement strand
AGGACGCCGGCCACGGCCGGACCCATTACACTGCCCGTGTCCGCCACTGGACGGTGGCCGACCGCGAAGCCCACGAGAAGATGGGCTTCCACGAAGGCTGGGGCATCGCCACGAGCCAACTCGAGGCCCTTGCGCAGAGGATCTGATCCGGCCGAGTCCCTTGCGGAGCAGGCTTCAATTCTCGCTGTTCCGCATCTTTGAGAGGATTAGCCTCATAGGTAGGTGGCTCTCAGCTTGCTTGTGAACTCCAATTAAGTCACTGGATGCGCGTGAAAGGCATCGAGCGACCGACCTTTATACAGAACTCTAGGCTTGGTCGGAGAATATTCCAAATCACCGGTGATTACCTGGAGATCAGTGGGACGATTCTTGGCCGGAAAACGGAAGAAAAGATTTTACTGCGCAGCTTGAGTCCCGATTTCCAATATGAGGCGCGACGGTTGCACGGGATGATCATGATCTTTGTGATTCTTGCGGTGATCTGCGCCCGTATATGGCTCTATCTGGTGCAAGATGACAGACTGCCGTATGGGTTGGCCATATATCCCGCTATGTTCACCCTGGTTTTCCTGTCAGGGGCTTTGATATTTTGGCCGCGGTTCGAATTCTATTCGTTCAGGAACCACTAGGGAAAAACAGTCTTTTACATCATTAGAGAGCGCAAACAGAAGGCTGAGTTTGACGCCTTTATTGCCGAACTCGTCGCCCAGATTGAGTTGCCTGGTTGGATTCTGGGCCCGGAACTGAGCCCGGATTCAAGCGCGTCTGATTTTCACGCAGCGAGCGCAGGCACCGCCAGGTCCAACTGGCGATGGCGGGTGGCTCTGGCTTCAAGTGTCGTGGCCGTTAGTCTGCCATGGATTCCTGGGGTCGCGGCCTTGCTTAGAGAGGCAATGTTTATGCTGGTATTTCTATCTTCAATGAGCGGCTTGGGATTTGGAATCATGGCGTTTATGGCCAAGGAGCCCTCACGCTATTACGTCCTGCCAGCTATGCTGCTAGCGATGATCCCGCCATTTTTTTACTAGGACATACGGCAGGCCGCGTCCTGATCGGCGCGAGGTAAATTATCAGCGGCGAAGATCTGCAGAAGCAGGTAACAGTGCACTGTTCTGTTATCGCAGGGAGGCTAAGCCGTGGAAAAATTCAGTAATCCAGATATGGTGCGAGCCACTTTTCTGCTTCGGCGACAGGGATGCCACGGCGGGTGGCGTAGTCGGTGATCTGATCCTCGCCGAGTTTGCCGACGGCGAAGTACTTTGAATCCGGGTGATGACAGTAGAAGCCGCTGACGCTCGAGGCGGGAGACATTGCGCAGGACTCGGTCAGGGTGATGCCCGCGGTGGACTGGGCCTGGAGCAGGTCGAACAAGTGCGGCTTGGCGGTGTGGTCGGGGCAGGCGGGGTAACCGGGGGCGGGGCGGATGCCGCGGTATTTTTCGCGGATGATATCCTGCATCGCGAGGTTCTCGGTGCGGCCGTAGCCGCAGAAATCGCGCGCCTGCTTGTGCATCAGTTCGGCCAGGGCCTCGGCGAGGCGGTCGCCGAGGGCCTGCGCCATGATGGCGTGATAGTCGTCATGCGTCTTCCTGAACCCGGCGGCGAATTCCTCGACGCCATGACCGGCGGTGACCGCGAAGCCTCCGAGGTAGTCGATCCGGCCGCGGTCCTTTGGCGCGATGAAATCGGCGAGGCAGTGGTTGAACTGGTCGGCGGGCTTCTCGAGCTGCTGGCGCAGGAATGAAAATGTGTGGAGAACGCGCGAGCGGGACGCATCAGCGTAGATCTCGACATCGTCACCGACGGAGTTGGCCGGCCAGAAGCCAATGACGGCTTTGGCAGTGAAGCGTTTTTCCGCGATGATGCGGGCGAGCAGCGCCTGGGCGTCGGCGAAAAGCTTCTTCGCCTCGGTGCCAACGACCGGGTCCTCGAGGATCTCCGGGAACCGGCCATGCAGTTCCCACGCGGAGAAGAACGGGCCCCAATCAATGAAATCTGCGATTTCATTCAAAGTAAGAGGGATGAAGGAAGAAGTAGGTAGTGCCCCCGAGGTCTCGTTCTTCCCTCTACCTTCTGCCTTCTTACTTTCTGCCACCGCATCAGTGGAAAAGACCCGGGTGCCTAGAAACTCCGGCGTGGGGATGTCCACATTCGCCCAATCGAAGGTCTGGCGGCGGGCGCGGGCCTGGGCGAGGGGGAGGAGCGGGCGCGAGGCGCGGCGGGCGGCGAAGTCGGTGCGCTGCTTTTCCTGCTTGGCGGCGTTGTCGGCGGCGAAGGCGCACTGCTGCTCCTTGCTCAGCAGGGCGGACACGACCCCGATGACCCGCGAAGCGTCGAGCACATGGACGACGGGCTGGGCGTATTCGGGTGCAACCTTGACCGCGGTGTGGGCGGCGGAGGTGGTGGCGCCGCCGATGAGGAGGGGCAGGGTGCAGCCGGTGCGCGTCATCTCCTTGGCGACGTGGACCATCTCGTCGAGCGAGGGCGTGATGAGGCCGGAGAGGCCGATGACGTCGGCGTTCTTCTCCTTCGCGGTCGCGAGGATCTTCTCGCAGGGCACCATGACGCCGAGGTCGATGACATCGTAGTTATTACAGGCGAGGACGACGCCGACGATGTTTTTGCCGATGTCGTGCACGTCGCCCTTGACGGTGGCCATGACGATGCGGCCCTGCGGCCGGGCGGTGCCGCCGGCGGCGAGGTGGCGCTTCTTCTCCTCCTCCATGAAGGGCTGGAGGTAGGCCACGGCGCGCTTCATCACGCGGGCGCTCTTGACGACCTGCGGGAGGAACATCTTGCCGGCGCCGAAGAGGTCGCCGACGACACGCATGCCGTTCATCAGCGGGCCTTCGATAATGTCGAGGGGCTTCGGGTACTTCTGCCGCGCTTCCTCGGTGTCGGCCTCGATAAAGGCGTCGATGCCCTTGACCAGGGCGTGGGAAAGGCGCTCCTCGATCGGGGCGCTGCGCCACGCGTCGGCCTCGACGGCGACGACGGCCGCGGTGCCGGCGGACTTGGCGGCGGCCTCGCGGGCCTTGATCTCCTCGGCGTGGGTGATGAGGCGCTCGGTTGCCTCAGGGCTGCGGTTGAGCAGCACGTCGTCCACAAGATCGCGGAGGACGGGGTCGATCTCGTCATAAACGCCGAGCATGCCGGCGTTGACGATGGCCATGTCGAGCCCGGCGGCGATGGCGTGGTAGAGGAAGGCGGTGTGCATCGCCTCGCGCACGGGATTGTTGCCGCGGAAGGAGAAGGAAACGTTGGACACGCCGCCGCTGACCCGCGCGCCGGGGAGCGTGGCCTTGATCAGCCGGGTGGCTGCGAAGAAATCGACGGCGTAGTTGTTGTGCTCCTCGATGCCGGTGGCGACCGTGAGGATGTTGGGGTCGAAGACGATGTCCTCGGCGGCGAAACCGAGGCGCTCGGTGAGGAGCTTATAGGCACGGGTGCAGATGCGGACCTTCTCGTCCCGGGTCGAGGCCTGGCCGTTTTCATCGAAGGCCATCACCACGGCGGCGGCACCGTAGCGCTGGACGAGCTTCGCGCGACGGAGGAACTCGGTTTCACCGTCCTTGAGCGAGAGGGAGTTGACGATGCCCTTGCCCTGCAGGCACTGGAGGCCCTTTTCGAGGACCGACCACTTCGAGGAGTCGAGCATCACCGGGACGCGGCAGATGTCGGGCTCGGCGGCGATGAGGTTGAGGAACTTCACCATCGTGGCCTCGCCGTCGATGAGGGCCTCATCCACGTTGATGTCGATCACCGTGGCGCCGGCCTCGACCTGCTGCTTGGCGATGGCAAGGCAGGCGTCCCAATCGCCGGCCTTGATGGCCTTGGCGAACTTCGGCGAACCGGTGATGTTGGTGCGCTCGCCGATGACGAGGAAACTGGAGGCGGATTGGGTCATTACGAAGTCTGCTTCTTAAGCTTTAATCTTTATCTTTCGTCAGGGCGCAGGTTCTCGTTTTGGGAGAAAGATAAAGAGAAAGAGGAAAGAGAAAGAGAAAGATACTCACGGAACCGTGAGCGGTTCCAAGCCACTGAGGCGAAGTCCCGCGGCATGCGGGGCTGGCGCCCGCGGCGTCCGGCCTTTCACGGCGGCGGCGATGGCGGCGATGTGGGCGGGAGTGGAACCGCAGCAACCGCCGACGAGGTTGACGAAACCCGCGGCGGCAAAATCACCCAGCACGGCGGCCATGTCGGCGGGTGTTTCATCGTACCCGCCGAAGGCATTCGGCAGGCCGGCATTCGGGTAGCAGGTGGTGTAGCATTCGGCGAAGGCGGCGAGTTCCTCGACGTAGGGGCGCATGGCGGCGCCGCCGAGGGCGCAGTTGATGCCGACGGAGAACGGCCGCGCGTGGCGGATGCTGTGATAGAAGGCGCCGATGGTCTGGCCGGACAGGGTGCGGCCCGAGGCGTCGGTGACCGTGACGGAAATCATCACGGGCAGGCGTGCGCCGGCTTCGTCGAAGACGCACTCGATGGCGAAGAGGGCGGCCTTGGCGTTGAGCGTATCAAAGATGGTTTCGACCAGCAGCGCGTCCACGCCGGCGACGACCAGGGCGCGCACCTGTTCCGTGTAGGCGGCGACAACCTGGTCCCAGGTCACGGCGCGGAAGTCGGGCCGGTTGACATCGGGCGACATCGAGAGCGTGCGGTTCAGCG
>JBIJDP010000178.1:0-5522 GCA_044344065.1 Opitutaceae bacterium | reverse complement strand
ATCGAGCGGTTCCCTTTCATCAACATGCCCGCGGCGAAATCCATCCGCGCCGGCTACGGTTTGCTGGAGGAACTGGGGGCGTTGGATCTGAATTTTATAGGAGGCAACAGAGAAAGCAGAGGATCAGAGGTCGGTGTTCCCTCGGATCGGTCTCTGTTTCCTCCTGTGAATCCTGCCTTGGAACGTCTGGGGTCCGAGACTGGCGTGCGCGAACTCACCGCCATCGGCCGCGAACTCGCCCGGCTGCCCGTGGATCCGACCGTGGGCCGGATGATTCTGCAGGCGCGCACCGAAAAGGCCCTGCGAGAGGTGCTCGTGATCGCGGCCGGGCTCAGCATCCAGGACCCGCGGGAGCGCCCGCTCGAAAAGCAGGCGGCCGCCGACGCGGCGCACCGGCGGTTTGCCCACCCGGATTCGGATTTCCTGACCCTGCTCAACATCTGGGACGCCTATCACGACGAGTTCGAGACGATGGCGCAGTCGAAGCTCCGCCGTTTCTGCCGGGACCATTTTCTCAGCTACACCCGCATGCGCGAGTGGCGCGACGTCCATGCCCAGCTGGCCGAAGTTGTGCAGGAGCGCGGCGAGAAGAAAGTCTCCTCGGCCCTCCAGGGGGTGAAGGACAACGACGCCAAGGCCACGGCGTTCGGCACGCCGCCCTACCGGGCCATCCACCGGGCGATCCTCAGCGGCCTGCTCGGCAACATCGCGCACCTCGACGAGCAGCAGGGTGGCTACAAGGCGGCGCACGACCGGCGCGTGACGCTCTTCCCGGGCTCGGTGCTTTTTCGGCGCGAGGATCCGAAGAAACGGCCCTCCTTCGCCAAGGCGATGGCGGACAAGTCGGAGGGCAGCGAGGCAAGCGGCAAGCGCTTGCCTCGCTGGATCATGGCCGCCGAGATCATGGAGACGACGCGGCTGTATGCCCGCACCTGCGCGCGGCTCGATCCGCTGTGGGCACTTGAACTCGGCAGCCATCTGGTGCGCGTTGCCCACAGCGAACCGTTCTGGGACGCGGAGAAGGGCCGCGTGATGGTCAGGCAGCGCACGCGGCTCTACGGCCTCGAACTCGAGACCCGCGCCGTGGGCTTCGGCAAAATCGACCCGGTGCAGGCGACGGAGATCTTCATCCGCGAAGGCCTGGTCAACGACACGATCACCTGGCCGTTCGACTTCCTCGCGCACAACCGGAAGGTGCGCGACAAGATCGAACTCATCCTCACCCGCACGCGCGACAGCGGTTATCTCAACCTGGATGAGGCGCTGTACCGTTTCTATGCGGCCCGGCTGCCGGGCGAAAATGCGCCCGGGATCAGCGCCGTCGCCGAACTCGTAGACCTCGTGCGCGAGCGCAAGGCGGCTGAGCCGCGGTTCCTCATGTGCGAGCCGGACGATCTCCGCGATCCCGCCACGCCGTCGCACGACGCGGATCAGTTTCCCGAGGCGATGCCGTTGGACAACCGTGCCCTGCCGCTCAACTACGCCTACAAGCCCGGCCAGGCCGAGGACGGGGTGACCCTTGACGTCAACGTGCGCGAGGCGGAGGCCTTGACCCCCGCGGCGCTTGACTGGGCGGTGCCCGGCCACCTGGAGGCGAAGGTGGAGCATTACCTGCGCACCCTGCCGAAGGAGTTGCGCCGGGCCTTCGTGCCGCTGGCCGAGACGGCGAAGAGCGTGGCGGAACAGGTCGCCCAGCGCGACCGCCTGACCGGCCGCCGGGAAACCCTGCCCGAGGCGCTCGCGGCGCAGTTGCGGGAACGTTTTCGCATCGCGGTGGATCCCGCCCTGTGGGCCGACAAGCCGCTCCCCGATCACCTGCGGGTGCGGATCCGCGTCGTGGATGACGCCGGGCGTGAGCTCTGCGCCAGCCGCGATCTGGGCGAGTTGCAATCCGCCCTCGGCGAACGGCAGCGCGAAGCCAGTGTCAGCATCGCCCGCGAGGAGCCGGAAGCGTGGCGCCGCGCCCGGATGCAGTGGGAAAAGCCCGCGCAGACGACCTGGACCTTCGGCGACATCCCGACGCGGGTGCTCGTGGCCGAGCAGGCGGGCGTGCCCGTGCATGCCTATCCCGGACTCATGGCGGGTGACGCGGGTGTCAGCCTCCGCCTGTGCAAGAGTGCCGACGAGGCCGAGGCCGCCACGCGGGCCGGCCTCACCGCACTGCTTGAACTGCAGCTTCGCTACGATCTCGGCTGGCTGGAACGTGATCTCAAAAAATTGCGGGAACTCGGTCCCTTGCTGGCCACCCTCGCGCCCGTGGCGGAACTGCAAGCGCACGCGTTGCACTCGATCCGCAGTTGGGTTTGCGCCGCGGATCGTTGCAGGGCGGGGTCTCCGAGCCCCGCCTGGGAGCGCGACCGCCTTCGGTCGCAATCAAGCGCACTTCCTTTCGATCCCGAGAAAGATAAAGAGGACGAGAATGAATTGATGGCTGGAAGAGTAGAAAGGCGGGGTTCGGACCTGTCCTCCGTAAGCCCGGCGAAGGAGGAAACCCCGCCCTACAACCTGACCGCCGCGGCCTTCGCCGCCGCCGTGGAGAAGGCCAGGGCCGACCTCCGCACCTGTTTGCCGCGACTGATGGATTTGCTGCGGGAAATCCTGACCTTGCGTCAGGCGCTGCTCGTGCATCCGCAACCATTCCCGGGCTTGGAGCGCGACCTGGCCGCATTGCTGCCGAATGACTTTCTGCGCGTCACGGCTTACTCCCAGCTTGCGCACCTGCCGCGTTACCTGAAAGCCATGAAGCTGCGCGCCGATCGCCGGCGGCTGAACCCGGCCAAGGACGCCGAGCGGGCCCGGCAGGTCGAGGGCTATGTCAAGGCTCTCGCCAAGGCTGGCGCCGGCGGGCCCGCCGCACCGGGCCGGGATGCCCTGCGCTGGCTGATCGAGGAGTTTCGCGTGAGCCTTTTTGCCCAGGAACTTGGCACGGCTGGGCCGGTGTCGACCGTCAAGCTGGATCGGCTCCTGGCGGTTGCGGGCGCCGGACCGGCGGCGCCGGCGGTGGCGGAGAGCAAGCTGATTCGTCCGATCACAGCCGAGACGGCCAAGAAGGCGCCCCCGATCAAGAATCTCGGCGCCCTCGATCGCCTGTTCCGGAAATAGCCCGCGTAATATATCCCCCGCGGCACGGACTTTGCGGTTGTGACTTGCGCCATCCCGGGTAGGCTTTGGGTCAACCCCGTTACTTCATGAGTGCTTCCGTCTCCATTCTGCTCGAGCGCAAGGGCCCGGCCGTTCATTCGCTCCCGCCTTCCGCCTCGGTGCTCGAGGCCGTGCAGTTGATGAACAAGAGCCAGGTCAGCTCCGTCCTGATCGTGAACAACGGCCGGCTGGCCGGCATCTTCACGGAGCGCGACGTGCTGCGGCGCGTCGTGGGTTCCGGGCTCGATCCCAGGACGACCCTGTTGAGCAACGTGATGACGGCGGGTCTGACCTCGATCACGCCCGCGACCAGCATCGAGGAGGCCCACGCCATCTTCAATTCCCGCCACTGCCGCCACCTGCCCGTGCTGGAGGGCGACCGGATTGCCGGACTCATCTCGGTGGGCGACATTTCCCGCTGGCTCTCCGACATGAACCGCGCCGAGGCTGAGTCGCTGAAGAGCTACATCAGCGGCGGGCTTTCGACCTGATACGGCGGTTCATTCCTGTAGGAGCGGCTTTACGCCGCGAGGTTGCGTTTCCAATTGCGGCGTAAAGCCGCTCCTACAGTGCCGCGGATTTGACGTCACCCGCGACACCCGCACCTTGGTCACACCATGAAAACCCCCGCACTATTCCTCCTGGTTCTCGCTCTCGCCTGGCCGCTGTCGGCGAAAATCAACACCCGCGCCGTCGCCTACGAACACGAAGGCGTGAAACTGGAAGGCTGGCTGGCCTATGAGGATTCAGCGGCCGGCAAGCAGCCCGGGGTGATCGTGATCCATGAGTGGTGGGGCCGGGACGACTTCGCCAGGAAGCAGTCCGAGGAACTCGCACGGTTGGGCTACGTGGCGTTCGCCATCGACATGTACGGGCAGGGCGTGACCACGGAGGACCCGAAGCGCGCCGGTGAACTCGCCGGCCAGTTTTATGGTAAGCCCCTGATGGCTGCGCGCGCCCGGGCCGGGCTGGATGCGCTGCTCGCCACGGGTCTGGTGGACGAAAAACGGGTGGCCGCCGTCGGCTATTGTTTCGGTGGCAGCACGGCCATGGCCCTCGCGTACAGCGGGGCACCGCTGGCGGGTATCGTCAGCCTGCATGGCGGCCCGGTGGCGGCTCCCGCCGAGGCGAAGGGCCGCATCAAGACCCGCTTCCTGATCTGCCATGGTGCGGTTGACCCCTTTATTTCCAAGGAGAGCCTCGACAACTTCCTGCGGTCGCTGGACGACACCGGCATGGACTACCAATTCATCAGCTATGCCGGCGCGAAGCACGCGTTCACCAACCCCAAGTCCGACGCCCGGCGCGCCGCGCACGGCCTTGAAGGCATCGCCTACCAGGCGGAGGCGGCCCGCCGATCCTGGGGGCATTTGAAGCAGTTCCTCGAAGAGATATTTCAGAACTGATTTTTAACCGCGAAGGACGCGAAGAAGATTCATCGCTCCGATCCAAAGTCGATTTAACCACCAAGAGCACAAAGGGATTGTCCGGCTGGGGAAGCTCGCCCACGCGATTATCGTGTCCTCCGAGGCCTTGGCGAAGGAGGATAAGCGCCTTGTTGGCTTCATCCGCGTCAGGACCTTTGTGATCTTTCTGGTAAAATCCGGTTTGTGGTTCGGACCAACCGCTCTCTGTTACGGCCAATTAGCTTCGCGCTCCATCATGGTTAATAATCCTTGGGATCGAGGATTTCTCCGCTCCCTCTGCGTCCTCCTGTAAACCCGATTGAATGGGTTCGGATTTTCATCCGTGGCATCCGTGAGATCCGTGGTTCAAACAAGCCGCAGGTCAAAGACCTGCCCTACCTCAAACCCTCACCTGCGTGCGATCGTGAGGCGCAGGCTTTTGCCGGTGCGCACCAGCCTCGCACGGGCGGCGAAGACCTCGCTGAGACGGCGCGAAGTGAGCACGTGCTGGCGTGCCCCCGCGGCGAGCACGCGGCCGGACTTGAGTAGCAGAGCATGGGTGAAGCCCGGCGTGATCTCCTCCACATGGTGCGTGACCAGCACGAGCGCCGGCGCGAGGCGGCGGCGCGTGAGGGACTCGATCAGGCGCAGGAATTCATCGCGCGCGGCCGGGTCCAGGCCGGCGCAGGGTTCATCGAGGATGAGCAGCCGCGGCTTCGCCATCAGGGCGCGGGCGATCAGCACGCGCTGGCGTTCGCCCTGGGAAAGATGCTGCCATTCGCGCCGGGCCAGGTGGCTGGCATGGACGACCCGCAGCACACGCCGCGCTGCCGCCCGATCCGCTGCGGTGACCCGGGCCCAGAGGTCCAACTGGGCGAACTTGCCACTGACGACCGTGTCGAGTGCGGTCTCGCACACCGGAATGAGCGCGGCGAAAGAGTTCATGACCACGCCGATGTGCAACCGCAGCTCCCG
>JBIJDP010000426.1:0-3421 GCA_044344065.1 Opitutaceae bacterium | reverse complement strand
CGGCTGGCACCAGGACCAGGAATATTGGGAACCGGCGCTGGAGGGCGAACTCTTCACCGCCTGGGTCGCGATCAGCGATGTGACCGCCGCCTCCGGACCGATGCGCTTCGTGCACGGCTCGCACCATTGGGGCCTGCTCAAGGCCGGCGATTTCTTCAGCGGCAAACTCGATGCGCTCAAGCAGCGCATCCAGGAAAAAAGCGACGGCCACGCCTGGCGCGAATCCGCCGCGGTGCTGGCCCCCGGCGCGGTGAGTTTTCACCACCGGCTGACCGTCCACGGCAGCGGCCCCAACGTCGCCGCCGAACCGCGCGTGAGCTTTGCCATCCATCTCCGCACCGAAAAATCCGGCCTCCGCGCCGGCATCCGCTGGCAGGACGCCGGCTACCTGCACGACTTCAACGACCTCGTCGGCAGCCCCGTCATCCACCGCACCAGACTTTGACCATCCTATGAAACGACAAGGCATAGCAGAAGCCCTCCGCGATGGCATCGCCGAGGAAATGACCCGCGACGAACGTGTATTTTGCATCGGCGAGGACATCGGCGTCCCCGGCGGCTGGGGCGGGGCATTCACCGTCACGCTCGGGCTGGCCGAGAAATTCCCCGGCCGCATCATCGACACACCCATCGCCGAGCTGGGCTTCACCGGCATGGCCGTGGGCGCCGCGATGATGGGCATGCGCCCGATCGCCGACATGCAATACGGCGACTTCCTCTTCCTCGCGAGCGACCAGCTGATCAACAACGCCGCCAAGATGCGCTACATGTCCGGCGGCACCGTCAAGGTCCCGATGGTCATGCGCGCGCCCATCGGCGCCACCGGCCGCGGGTCGCAGCACGCGCAGAGCATGGAACGCTATTTCACCGGCGTGCCCGGGCTCAAGGTCGTCGCCGTCTCCACCGCCTACGACGCCAAGGGCATGCTCAAGGCCGCCGTGCGCGACGACAACCCCGTGATGATTTTCGAGCACAAGCTCCTCTATGGCTCGAAGGGGGCGCGCGCCGAGCCCGGCGCCGTCGACGCCACCAGCGAAATTCCCGACGGCGACTACACCGTCCCACTGGACCGCGCCGCGGTGCGCCGCCCCGGCACGGACGTCACGGTGCTGGGCTGGCTGCTCATGGCCCATTTCGCGGCCGCCGCGGCGGAGAGCCTTTCTGCGGAGGGCATCAGCGCGGAGGTCATCGACGTGCGCAGCCTTTCGCCCATTGATTACGAGACCATCGGCGAGTCCGTGCGCAAGACCGGCCGGGTCGTCATCGTCGAGGAAGGACCCAAGACCGGCGGCGTGAGCGCCGAGATCTGCGCCGGGATCATGGAACGCTTCGGCGACCACCTGCAGGCGCCGGTCATCCGCGTGGCGTCCGCCGACGTGCCGGTGCCTTTCACCCCCATCCTGGAAAACGCCTACCGTCCGGACGCCGCGCGCATCGCCCAGGCCTGCCGCGATCTCACCGGCCGCTGACGGGCATCTTCATTCAACCCAACCCCCAACATGATCACCGCCCAGCAACAGGACACTTACCGCCGGCAGGCGATGGAGTTTTTCTCCACCCGCGCCGGCCTGATCATCACCCCCGAGGAAAAAAACCGGATTGAAATCGCCGATTTCGGCCTCGGCGACTTTGAGCACACCGGCCTCGCCGTGCTGGTCTACGTCAACACCGAGCGCTGCTGCGCGAAGGAACTCGCGATGCTGCCGCGCCAGACCTGCCCCGAGCACGTGCACCCGCCGGTCGGCGCCGATCCCGGCAAGGAGGAGACCTTCCGCTGCCGCTGGGGCCGGGTCTACCTGTACATCGAGGGTCCGCCGCCGGCGCGCGTGTCCGTCTGGCCGCCGGCCGGCCGGGAAAAAACCTACACCGTGTGGCACGAGATCGAGTTGAATCCCGGCGACCAGTACACGCTGCGTCCGGGCCTGAAACACTGGTTCCAGGCCGGCGACGAGGGGGCCGTGGTCTCGGAATTCTCCACGCACAGCACGGACGAGCACGACATCTTCACGGATCCGGAGATTCAGCGCTTCACGCAGTTGAAGCCATAGGCCGGAGCCTGCTGGCAGACGATGGTTCTGTATGTAGGGGCGCACCTCGTGTGCGCCCGTTCGCACATCATACGCGTTGCGGGAATCAAACGGGCGCAGTCAAGCTGCGCCCCTTGTTGCTACAAATCGCCTGCCAGCAGGCTCCTACCCATGCATTTAATAATTTCTACTTGTAGGAAAGCTGCGCCGTAGAATCCCCTTGGAGAACGGTCGGCCATGCCTGATTATCGTCGGGCCCCATGGAAAAACACGTCACATTGCGCGACATCGCCAAGGTCACCGGGGTGCACTTCACTACGGTGGGGCTCGCCCTGCGCAACGATCCGCATGTGAACCAGGTGACCGCGGAACGGGTCCGGGAAACCGCCCGGAAGCTGGGTTACAAGCACAACGCCATGCTGTCGGCGCTTTCCTCCTACCGGCGCGGCGAAAGCCGCCGGTTCGCCGGCGTGCTCGCCTATGTGCTGAATTACGATCCCGCGCTCTATCAGGGCAACCTGGCCGAGGCGACCCTGCGCAGCTCGGTGACCGCCTATGCCGAAGCCCAGGGCTTTTCCCTCGAAACCTTCCAGGTCACCGATCCCGGGATGACCGGCAAACAGCTCAGCCGGATTCTGCGCGCCCGCGGCATCCAGGGCGTGATGCTGCCGCCCCGGCTGCCGGTGCCGGGGCCGATCTCCGATCTCGAATGGACGCACTTCTCCACCGTGGCGGTGGGTTACTCCATCACGAACGTCGCCGCCCACCGCGTCACCATCCACCACGCCTACAACATGCGCCTGTGCCTGCGAAAACTGCGGGAGCGGGGTTACAAGCGCATCGGCCTCGTGCTGCACCAGGATTTTTCCGAGCGCAGCCTCGGCATCATGCTCGGAGCCTACCTGGCCGAGCAATACTCGCAGCCCGCCGCCCACAACGTGCCGCCACTCTACGCCAAGGCCGTGACCAAGCAGGCCCTGAGCCGGTGGTTGAAGACCCAGCGTGTCGATTGCGTGGTCCTGCCGGGCTATCCGCTCGACGTGTACGATTGGATCAAGGAACTCGGCTATGCCGTGCCCGATGAGATGGGCATCGCGCTGATCTCCCGGTTCGGCCAGTCCGATCACATCGCGGGCATTGATGAGCAGAACGACCTGCTCGGCATCGCCGCTGGCAAGTGCCTCGTCTCGCTGCTCCAGCACAACGAACTCGGCCTCCCCGAATACCCCGTCTATACGATGGTCGAGGGCCGCTGGGTGGACCATCCGACCGTGCGGCCAGTGGTTGTACCCATGCCCGCTTGATGACGTTGGGCCGGGAGGGTGATCGGATTTCCCACCAGCCGGGGGCGGCCCCAGGGCACGTCTTCAATTAGGCGGTTTTACTGTAGGAGC
>JBIJDP010000176.1:0-5533 GCA_044344065.1 Opitutaceae bacterium | reverse complement strand
CCCTATGTGGCCCTGCGCGAAATCCGCCGTTTGCAGAATGCGAACAAGCCGGAGAACGCACTGGCCCTTGCGCGGGCCGAGCAGAAACGGCAACCCAGCCTTGCGGTGGGCGTGGCCCTGGCAGAGATGCTGGCCGGGGCCGGTGAACGTTCCGGGGCGGTCGAGGCCCTCGGGTTTGCCGGATTGCTGACCGCGAATCGCAGCGACGAGTGGGGCCTGCTGCGGCAGGCGGCGGGCTTGCTGGCGTACAACGGCGATCCCGCCCGGGCCGTGGAAGTTTACCGCAACCTGTTCAAGTCCCAGGCGCTGCCCGATGATCTGAGGCTCGCCTGGCTGCGGGAGGCATCCAAAGCGGCCTCGCTGTCCGGCGATTTCCCGCAGGCCGTGGCCTGGGAGCGTCAACTCCTCGAGTTTGAACGCCCGCTCGAAAAGGCAAATGGCCCGCGCGCCGCACCGTGAAGTAGGCCGCGAGCTTGCTCGCGCTTGGTGGGCGTGCGCCTGCCAAAGCAGCACCCGCAAGCGGGCCGCCTACGGGAACCGTCAGACCTCAAACCTTGTCCACGATCCGGTCGGCGAGGCCGTACTCGATCGCTTCCTTGGCGTTGAGGTAGAAGTCGCGGTCGGTGTCCCGCGTGATGCGCTCCAGGGGCTGGCCGGAGGCCGTGGCGAGGATCTGGTTCAGCTCCTGGCGGAGCTTTTCCATTTCCTGGGCCTGGATGTTGATGTCGGTGGCGGGACCGATGAAGCGGCCGGAAATGAGCGGCTGGTGGATCAGGACGCGCGAGTGCGGATAAAGCAGACGGCGGCCCTTCTTCGCGGCGCTGAGCAAAATCGAACCCATCGAGGCGGCCATGCCGGTGACCACCACGGTGATGGGTGAGGTGACGATCTGCATGGTGTCGTACACGGCCATGCCGGCCGTGATGGAGCCGCCGGGCGTGTTCATGTAGAAGATGATTTCCTTCCCGGGGTCCGTGGCCTCGAGGTAGAGCAGTTTCTCGGTGATGTCCTTCGCCGTCTCGTCGGTGACGGCGCCCCAGAGGAAAATCTTACGCTGCTGGAGGAACTTCTTCTGGATGAGCATGGCCACCGGGGCGCTCTGCTTGCCGGCCGGAGCGGTTTCCGGTTCGTCCTCATCGTCGTCGTCATCGGCACGCGGGAACGGTTCGGGAAGGCCGGGCTGGAGTTGTTCAAAATGCATAGGCAGCCAACGTTGGTGGGGCCGGGTAATTTGGCAAGGGTCGAGGCGACTTCGCCGGGTCAGCGGGGGGTGACGCCGAGCACGGTGAGAATCGATTCGACCTGCTCGATCAGATCCCTGGGCGGACGAGGCAGGGCCTTGAGGCGGGCCAGCAGGGTGCCGGCTTCGGCCCAGGCTTGGTGGCGCACCTGAAACTCGACGGCGGCGGTGAGGGTATCGGCCGTGGCGGCGGAATGGTTGGCCGCCGCGGTGAAGAGCCGGCCGGCGGCTTTCGTCGCGCCCAATTTTTCAAGGGCGGTCGCGAGCCGCCAGGCGTCTGCCGGGGTGAAATCGCGCTGGGACAGGAACCGGTGCAGCCAGGCATCGCCCTCGGCTTCGTTTTGCAGGCCGTAAAAGGCCCAGCACTTGTGGGCCATGATAGTGGTGCCGACGCGAGAGGCCGGACCGGCTTCCGGCCCCAGTGCAACGGCGGTGGCCAGCGCGGGTTCAAATTGCCCGGCGGCGCACTGGGCCTGCATCAGTGTGCAGAGGAAGATGGCCGGCGGCAGGCTGGCGGCCCGGGCAGCGGCCAGCACGCGGGCGGCGAGTTCGGGTTGGGCGGCGTCGGCCGCGACTTGGGCCAGCAGCGAGAGAGCGGCGGCATCCGCGGCATGGCTTACCAGGAACCGGTCCGCCCCTTGGGCGAAATCCTCACGCCGGCCCAGCTGCCAGTCGAGATTGAGCAGGTCGATGCGGGCGCCGGCGCTGGCGGGATTGGCGAGACTGCGCAGGAACGCCGTGCGGCGGGCCTCGGTCAGGCGGCCGAGTTGCAGGTAAAGGCGGGTGAGTTGGATGGAGATGCTTTCCTCGCGGGGCAGCTTCGCCTGTACGTGTTCCAGGCGTTGCACCGCTTCCTCGGGCCGGTCCCGGGCCATGCTGATTCTGGCCAGCAGGATCTGCCCGTCGGCCTGCTGATCGAGTTCCCATCGCATTATCAGTTCCTCGGCCTCGGCGAAGCGGCGTAGTTCGATCAGGGCGGCCGCCGCGCGGTGTGCAACGTAGCGATGCGCAGGTTCGGCATCGGGTTGGTCAGGGAGCACGGCCTGCCCCAGCCTGAGAATGCGCTCTAAGTCGCGTTGAGCTTCGGCGAGTCGCACGAGCCGCTGAAGATAAGAAAGGTCGGTCCGGGCATAGGCCGCACCCTCATCAAGAATCTGCAGGGAGCGCTCGGGTTGTCCGATCCGCTGGTAGAGTTCCGCCAGGATCAGGCGGGTTTCCTGAAACTCTGGGGCATAGGTGAGGGAGGCCCGGAGGCTCTGCATGGCCTTTTCCCATTTCCTGGCCTCAATGGCCTGTTTGGCGGTGGCGAGATAGTGCGACCCGAGGGAGGCGCGGTACTGGGTCTGCCTGAGCGGATAAAACGCGAGGTCGACGAAGCTCACCTCGGCGATGCCGCGTTGGTATTTGACGAAACCCCAGATGGCACCGGCCAGGGCCAGCCAGCCGGCGACCAGCAGCACCGCGAGCAACATGAGGATGCGCGGCCAGATGAAGATGATCCGGGGACCCGCGGGTGTGCTGATGCGGACCCAGAGTCTGCGGCGAAAGGCCGGGGCGTCGGGGTCAAAGACAAGATCAGGGATCTTTTCTTCAGGGTTGGTCATGCTGAGGCGTTGCCACTTTACCGGCAGAACGGTGTCCGGGCAAGGGTATTGCCAAGACCGGACGCACGAGGCACATGAATGGCAATGGCGAGCTACCGCACGCAACGACTGGAGGGACGAATTGTGGACTGGCAGGCGCGGCGAATTTATCCCGGCTTCGTGGAATGGCGCGCCGGCCGCATCATGCGGCTCGCCGAAGACCCGGCGGTGCGGGCCACGCACCTCCTCATGCCAGGGCTGGTGGATGCGCATATCCACATTGAGAGTTCGCTGCTGCCGCCCGCGGAGTTTGCCCGGCTGGCGGTGGCCCATGGGACGGTGGCCACGGTCTCGGACCCCCATGAAATCGCCAATGTGCTGGGTGCAGCCGGAGTGGGCTACATGATCCGCGACGGCCGGCGCACGCCGCTCAAGTTCAACTTCGGCGCCCCGTCCTGCGTGCCGGCGACGACTTTCGAGACGGCCGGCGCGACCCTCGACGCGCGGGCGGTGACGCGTTTGCTGGCCCGGCGGGACGTGCGTTATCTGGCCGAGGTGATGAATTTTCCCGGCGTCCTGGCCGGCGACAGGAGCCTGCGGCAAATGATCGCGGCGGCCCGCACGCGGGGCAAACCGGTGGACGGACATGCGCCGGGTTTGCGCGGAAGACAGGCCGCGGCCTACGCGGCGGCGGGACCGGCGACCGATCACGAATGTTTCACCCTCGCCGAGGCGAAGGACAAGCTGGCCGCGGGGATGAAGATCCTCATCCGGGAGGGCTCGGCCGCGCGCAATTTCGCGGCGCTCGCGCCATTGCTGCGGTCGCACCCGGAGCGGGTGATGTTCTGCTGCGACGACCTGCATCCGGACCTGTTGCTGAAGGGTCACATGGATCGCCATGTGCGCCGGGCCCTCGCAACCGGGGCGGACAGGTTCGACGTGCTGCGCTGCGCCAGCGTCAATCCGGTGATCCATTACGGACTGGAGGTCGGGCTGCTGCGTGTCGGCGATCCGGCGGATTTCATTGTCGTGGATGATTGGGAGAATTTCCAAGTGCAGCGCACTTACCTGCGAGGTGAACTGGTGGCGGCCAACGGCCGGGGCCGGTTGCCGCGGTTGCGGTCGGCCACGCCGAATAAGTTCCGGGCGAAGTCCAGGAGGGTGGGTGATTTTACTGTCAGGGTGGACTCTGCGGCTCACCGGGACGGTTTGCCCTGCCTGATTAATGTCTTGGAGGCGTTGAACGGACAGCTCATCACGCGCCATCGGGTCGAACCGGCGCGGATCATGCAGGGTTGCCTTGTGCCGGATCTGAAGCGCGACCTCCTCAAGATCGCAGTCGTCAACCGCTACGCACCGCAGTCGCCGGTGGCGGTGGGGTTCATCAAGGGCTTCGGGCTCAAGGCTGGCGCCATCGCCTCATCCGTGGCGCATGATTCCCACAATATCGTGGCGGTCGGCTGCGATGACGCCTCGCTCGCGGCGGCGGTAAACCACGTCATCCGGCACCGCGGTGGATTGAGTGTCGTGGGCCGCGCGAAAAGCGCCGTGCTGCCATTGCCAATCGCCGGGCTGATGTCGGACCGGAGCGGACGCACCGTGGCCCGGACCTACACCCGGTTGGACGGGATGGCGAAGCGGCTGGGATCGCGGCTCGACGCGCCGTTCATGACGCTTTCGTTCATGGCACTGCTGGTCATCCCCGACCTGAAGCTCAGCGACCGCGGGTTGTTCTCCGCGACGAAATGGGGTTTTGTGCCGTTGACGGTGTCCGGCTGAGATCGTTCAGGTAGCCACGAGCGTGAGCGAGTGGAGTTTGGGCGTACGCGACGAGCGATCCACTCGCTCACGCTCGTAGCTACATACTCCGTCATTAATCGGATACAACGGCGGGCCTGGTTTATTTGCCGCCGTTGTTCCAGACCGCCAGGGTGTCCGGTGTGCCGCGGGCGCGGATGTCGTTGTCGCTGAGGATGTCCTCGGTGACGGTGAGCAATTCCTGTCGGTTGAAGATCAGTGTCTCCGTGCCCTGGCCCTCGAAGGTGAACTCCAGGAACTCCGTGTTGGCGGTGCGGAGGAGTTCGACGAGGTGGTTGAGGTTCTTCGGCTTCGTGCCGTTGAGGGCGTGCAGGACCCGGCCGGCGGGATTGCTGTAGCCCTTAGTGAGGCGGTGGGGAAACAACGGGGCGGACACGACGATCATCTCCTCGTCGGGGAAGGCCGGCCGGGCGACGCGGCGGAGAATCAGGGGCGACTCGGCAAAGGTCAGGCTGTTGAGCAGGCCGAAGTTGTTGAAGCCGGCGACGAACTCCTGCGTGGCGGCGGAGAAGACGAGGGGACCGTGGACAAAGTAGCAGGGATAGGCGCCCTGCAGGAAAGGCGCCACGAGGGGCCGGTTCCGCGTGACGGGGACCGAGACTTTGATTTCGCGGCCCTCGCGCAGCACGGTCAGGGGCATGGCCCCGTCACTGGCCACCTGTTGGATGCGGTATTTGAACGCGACCCGGACATTGTGGGTCAGGATGATCATGCCTTCATTGTCGATGCGGGTGTCCCCAATCTGGGTGACCACATCCCAGACGCGAAGCGGGTAGGCCGTGTCCTCGGTGTCCACTGCCCGCACCACGACACCCTCGGCATTGCGGTCCAGCTTGAGAAAGGCGCGCAGGGACGGGTTGATGAGGGTTTGAAATTCGTCGAAGTTGACGGG
>JBIJDP010000175.1:0-5535 GCA_044344065.1 Opitutaceae bacterium | reverse complement strand
AGGAATCCTCGTGCCCATCTGGGCTGTGCACTATGCAGTGCCATAGAACGCCCAATGCGACCAGGAGTGTGATGCCAATGACGATGGAAAATACTGTGATCATCTGTGAGTGTTTCTTTCGCGATGCACTGTTGTACGTCCAGTATCGCAGCTATCCGCCCAAGTTGGTATGGGTGATTCCCCGTATTTTGTCCTACGGGAAACGGTGATCACGGCACCAAAGCCTAAATCCTTCTATTGCAATAATGTGCTTACGCTTCAGCAGGTAAACTCCCTCGTCTCGCTACGTAAGTTCGCCGCTTCACTTTCCGCAGTAGTCTATGCTGCATCCAAGTGCGCCTTTCCGTCCATCGTTCCCCTGCTTTTCTTGTCCGAATTACTGCGCTTGCCTGCAGTGCTGCCTGTTTTCGCGTTTAGATCGATATGAAATCCAGCTGTGTCTTCATGCCCTTCAGGTGCATTTATCAGGGTGCGGTAGAGAACGAGTGTGGAAATGCTCACGATCACTCCTGCGATAATCAATAGAGTGGTAAGCATGTTGGGCCTTTTTTACACAGTAGTGCTGGTGCAATAATATTGCCATAGTGTTTACCCCCTAGTTTGCCCTCATTTGCATTGTTTTTACAACAGCTGTGCATTGCCAACAGATGGTCGCTTCAGCCGAAGACCAACCGGGGAAAAGGTGAGAACCAAGAGGCGGATGAGGGTTAAAGCCCTCCTCCGCCGAGGCTTCCTCCTACGCTAGAGCTATGGAGGCCAGGTATTCTTCACCGCGGACGAGTCAACGCTACTAATGCATGATCTCAGTTACCGTGAGATGGCCGTGCCATCCATAGCCCAACCGGGCGAAGGATGGCGGAGCGAGTGAGAATTTACTGCGAAATCGCTCTGGCTACTATCCGAGCGATCAAACGTAACCTATATTAGCTCGGGCGAAAGGACGACCATTTCGGGGTTTTGTGTCGAGAGTTCAGGTCATCAATAGTCAAGATAAGGGAATCAGGAATCCATGCTAATTGATGGAGTGCATCACCGTGATTGAACGGGAGAAGCAGGTGGTCGTGCCTTCCACAGGGACTGCGATTGCGCAGGTGTCCAATAGTCCGAAGGGGTTACGGATTCATCGCCAATATTGCGCATGCTCAAAACGCCAGCCTAACCCCGGCGGTGAAGTTCCGGCCCGGGAGTGGCGCGATGTCCTTGAGAAACGAGGTACTCACACGCGCCTCGGCATCGGTGAGGTTCGTGCCATGCACGAACAGCTCCCCTTCGGTTCGCGCCATCCTGAAACGCCAGCTCAGGTCCGCGCCGACCAGGGTGTAGCCAGCGGTCGGGGTTTCGCCGGGCGCGATGCGGTCTTGGGCGAAGGCGCGGCGGACGCCCACGCCCGCCGTCCACGAGCCGTGCGCGTAACGCAGGGTGGCGCTGACGCGCAGCGGCGGGATGCGCGGCAGCGGCTCGTCGTCCGTGGTCTGCCGGGCGCGCACATAATCCGAGTTGAGCTCGAGGTGCAGTTGGTCCGCGGCGGTATCCACAAGGTGCAACAGCAGTTCGGCTTCGCCGCCTGCGAAGACGGCGTCCCGGGCGGTGAACTGATAGACCGGCAGGTATTCGTCGCCCGGCGGCACTGGATAGGGCAGGAAGTCCCCGGTCGCCTCGTCGAAATAGCGGTCGGGATCGCGCTGTTCGAAGATGAAGTTGCGAAACCGGTTCACGAAAACTCCAGCCGAGCCGGTGACAAAACCGGCGCGCTTGCGCAAGATGAGGTCGACGCCCAGGGAATTTTCCTTTCCGAGTGAAGATGTGCCGATCTCGTATGAGCCGGTGCCGCCATGAGGTCCGTTGGAGAAACGCTCCTGCGCCGTGGGCAGCCGTTGCGAACTCGCCACGGACAGGCCGAGGGACCAGTCCTTGGCCGGATACCAGACTGCCCCGGCCGAAAAGCTGCCGCCGTCGTCGGTGCGTCGCCCGCCCGAGGCCGCGGCATAGCCGGGATAGGCGGGCAGCAGCGGATCAACCTCGCCCAGGTCGATCACCTGATGCTCGTAGCGCCCGCCAAATTGCAGCGTGATCGACGGGTTGAGCCGGTAGGATTCGAGGAAGAACAGCGCCTGGCTCGCGGTCAGGCTCGGCGGCGTGACGACTTCCTCGCCCTTGGCGGAGAAATCGCTGCGCCCGGCCTGCACGCCCACGGTGCCAGTGAGTGCGCCGGCATCCAGCTGGATCAGTTCCACGCGGCCCTCCCAGGCCTGGTTCGCAAAGCGCGTGTTGGGCCGGCCGGTGTTGGTGTCCACCTCGGCGTGTTCGTAGTCGGCCAGGCCGAAACGCACCTTGGCGGACTTGAAGAGGGCGAATGGCCGGGTCACCTCGGCCTGAAAATCCGCGCGGCGCTGCCTGAGGTCGATCGCGATGGGTTCACCCACGGGCACGCCGTAGACACTGGCATGTTCGCTCACAGCCAGGCCCGCATGGCCCGCGGACCAGAACAGCGTGCCACCGACCGACCCGCTTTTGGTCGAGATGACGCTGTTGGGCAGGGTGCCTTCGTCCGCCGGATTGGCCGGATCGGCGTAGCCGGGGATGTTCACGTCGTCCGTTTCCGTGCGCAGGCCGTTGACCTGCACGGCGGCATGACTGTTGCCGGCGGTCAGGGCGACAATGCCGGTGCGCTCATGGGCGGCGGAGTCGAAGCGCGCCTCCGTACGGCCGCTGATGGGGCGCGCGGGCGCGGCCTGGGGGATTCGGTTGTCGATAAGGTTGACGACCCCGCCCACGGCGGAGCTGCCATAGAGCAGCGTGGCCGGGCCGCGGAGGACCTCGATGCGGTCCACGAGCAGCGGCTCGACACTCACGTTGTGGTCCGGGCTGACACTGGAGGCGTCGAGCGAACCCACCCCGTTGTCGAGCATGCGAACCCGATCGCCGCCGAGGCCGCGGATCAGCGGGCGACTGGCGCCGGGTCCGTAGTAGGTGGAGTTCACGCCGGGCGTGGCGGCGAGGGTTTCGCCCAGCGTGGCCTGCAGGCTGCGGTGCAGCGCCTCGCCGGAGAGGATCGAGGCGCCTTGCGCGAGGTCGAAGGCGGAGCGGGCGTCGGGGTTGCCGGTGACGACGATGCGCTCGAGGGTGATCGGTTCCTCGTGCGCGACGGTTTCCGGCGGAGGCAAAGTCTGGGCCGCGACAAGCGCGGTGGTGGCAATAAGGCAGATGGGAGAACGGAAAATGAGCATGATACGGAATTTTGAAGGTTGATGGGCAATCGCGCCCACAGGGTTCCGTGCGCCAGGCGCACCGGAAGAAATGACTGCCGGGTTGATGGAACCCGGCTCAGGACAAATCTGCGGTCAGGCGACCGGCGGACCGTGCTCCGGATGATGCAGGTAACGCGGGGCCGTCAGGAGTGGCTCCTCGACGGCGGGAAAATTCAATTCGTGCCAAGTAACCGGGGTGGTGTCAGGTGCGACAACCGGCGTCGCCAGCGCGAGGCCCTGGGCAAAAAGAGTGACCGCGCATTCGTGGCCGTTGTTGGCCTGGTCCGCGGGCGGTGTGGCGTGCCCATGATCTTGATGTGCGCAGGCCGACTTGTCTGTCGAGGCACTCTGGTGCGCGAGGTCATGCAGCCCCGGATTCACCGTCATCAACCCGAGCAACAGCACCAGCACAGCGCAGCCCGTCGCGAGCAAGCGGCGGAGAGCGTCGGTCATGGTGGGGTTGCGGGTGTGGCGATTCAGAGGTGAGAGAATACGGGAGCCATTATGGCAGAGACGTCAAGGAGGGAGGTGGAGAACAACGCCGAACGCTGAACGTAGAATTCACAAGTGAGTAGCCGGGCGCGGTCGCGATCGAAGTGGTCCAAGTTTGTTCAAGCTCGTTCTAACAAATCGTGCCGATGCACACCTAAGCTTGAATGAGCGTAGACGACGATGTCGATGCGCTCGCCACCATCATTGGATTAATTCATCCGTCGTCTGGAACCCAATTTAGCACCTCGACTCCCCGAGGCCATGTGACATCGCATATATATTGGTGTAGTGGCGATGATGGTTAGCATGCCGATGTTGGGGCTGGACCAAATCATGAGAGTTTGCGGCTGGTTAGGGATGGGCGGTTGTATCCTGCCCGGGCGAACAGAGTTCGAGAAACTCGATCCGCTCCGCCCGGATGACGGCGATCCGGGGGATCGACGCGAGTGCAAGGGGTGCGCGCCGGGTGCGCGTGAGCTCCGCGGCGTAGAATTCCGCCGTTTGCACTTGCGTGCGACCCGGACCGGCTTCGGTCCAACTGACGATCACGGGGTGGCCGGTGCCACCGCCGCGCAGGGCCAGGCGCGGGAATCCACTGGACCGGGCCGCGCTGGTGGCGGCGAGCAGGCGGGGCGCCGACAGGGTGCCGTCGGGGAAAACACGCCGGACATAAAGACCGGCGGCATTCTCGGTGGTCGCCGACTCAAGCCAGGAAACCACGGCGGAGCCATCAGGCAGCGAGACGAGGTCAAGCCGGCCGATGGGCCGCCCGATGTCGATGGCCAGGGCCGGGCCGAAGTTGCGTCCGCGGTCGGTGGACAGTTTCGCCTGCACGCGCGCAACGCCGTTGGCGGCAGTGAACCAGGCGATGGCAGTGCATGGGCCGCGGGTGTCGGCGGCGGGACCGTTGACCGGGCAGGCGGGAATTTTCCAGCCGTCGGCATGGAGGAGACGCGGCAGGTCCCATTTTGTACCGTCGAAGCGCGCCACTAGGTTGTCGCGGATTTCATCCCGCGTGTGTCCGCGGTAGGCGACGAGTATCTGGTCGCCGCCGAGCACGGTGAGCGTGGTCTGGCAGCAGGTACAGACGTCGGGGTCCACGACAGTCACCAGGCTGGGGCGGCCGTCGGGTCCGAGCACGACGGATTCCAGTCGCATCGAGGGCGCGTAGGGCGCGTTGGGATCGGGTGGTGGCCGGGGCGTCCGGCTGTCGCGCTTGATGCGCGGGGCGTTCGGGTCGCGCACACGGGTGCTGGAGAGCCAGACGGCAAGTATTCGGCCCTCGCTGAGCGGGGCGAGGCTGACGAATTCGTGGCCCAGCGGTGCAGGCGCGGTCCAGGTGACGCCGCCGTCGGCCGAACGCGCGATCCAGCCGTCATAGCCGTGGCCGTCGGCCTCGCGGGACTGGAACCACTGCGCCCAGAGCGCGCCGTCGGTGGCCACGACAAGGCTGGCGAAGTCCGCCCAGTTTTCCATGAGCAGCGGCGTGGAGACGATGGTGCGCGGCCGACTCCAGCCGGTGGATCCCGGGGCGAGCATGGCGAAGCGCAGGGCGCGCTCACCATCGCGGTCGCCCGGTCCCGACCAGGTGAGGTACACGGTGCCGTCGGGTCCGCGGTAAAGGTTTGATTCGCCGGAATCCGACCCGGCGGGTGCGACGAGCATCCGCAGCGCGAGGGCTGGCTCGGCATGTCCGGACAGGCCAAACCATGGAAACAGAAGCCAGGGCAGGAGACGGAATCGGATGCTGGTCATGGGTGCGGAGGTGGCGGCGCGCCCGGGGTGGGACGCGCCG
>JBIJDP010000174.1:0-5563 GCA_044344065.1 Opitutaceae bacterium | reverse complement strand
CAACCCGCACGCGATCGCTGACCTCACCGCGGTCTTTGCCGGCCAGGCCTCCGCCGTGCACCGCGGCATCCGGCTGCTGCCCGGCCGCCGCATCCTCGTGCAGGATGAACTCAGCGGCCTCCGCCCCGGCGCCAGGGTCCGCTGGCAGATGACCACGCGGGCCGGAGTCACCTGCCGCGACGCCACCGCCACGTTCCGGCAGGAGGGCCGCACGCTGCAGGCGCAGTTGCTCGCCCCCGCGGATGCCACTTTCACCGTCGAGCCCGCCGAACCGCCCGCCGACGGCTTCAACGCCCCCAACCCCGGGGCCAGCCTGCTCGTGGCCACCGCCACGGCACACGCCGACGGCACATTGCGCATCACCGTCGTGCTCACGCCGGGCGAGGCGGCCGCGCCGGCACCCGCCCTGGTTCCGCTGGCGGACTGGCCGCAGCCCGCCGACACCCTCGCCGCCCCGCAGCCACTCTACCGTGACCCGCTCTGCGATGGCGCCGCCAATCCCGTCGTGATCTGGAATCCGCACCGGCAACGCTGGTGGATGTTCTACACCAACCGGCACGCCAACGTCCCCGGACTCTCCGGCGTCGCCTGGGTGCACGGCACACGCCTCGGCCTCGCCGAATCCGCCGACGGCGGCAACACCTGGGCCTACGTCGGCACGGCCGAAATCTCGCTCCCGCCGGAAATTGCCGGCGCCGCGCCAACCCACTGGGCGCCGGATATCGTCACCGCCGCCGATGGCACCCACCACATATTCCTCACAGTCGTGCCGGGGGTTTTCGAGGATTGGGAGCACCCGCGCCACCTCGTGCACCTGACCAGCACTGACCTGCTCAAGTGGAACTATGCCGGTCCCCTGTCCCTCGCCTCCGACCGCGTGATCGACGCTTGCGTTCTGCCTATGCCCGGCGGCGGCTGGCGGCTCTGGTACAACAACGAGCGCGACAACAAAGCCATCAATTACGCCGACAGCCCGGACTTGAATTCTTGGACCGATCACGGACGCGTAGCCGTCGTGAGCGACCGTCCAGGCGAAGGCCCGGTGGTCTTCACGTGGCAGGGTCAACATTGGATGCTTGTGGACCACTGGTGCGGGCTTGGCGTGTATCATTCCACCGACCTCATCCACTGGACCGCGCAATCCGGCGACCTCCTCGCCAAGCCCGGCCGCGGCGCCGACGATGGCGTCATGGGCGGCCACGCCACCGTGGTCGTCAATGCCGGTCGCGCCTGGCTCTTCTACTTCACCCACCCGGAACGCAGCCCCGCGCTGAATCCCGATAAGAAGGACACCCTCGGCTCGCGCCGCAGCTCGATCCAAGTCACCGAGCTGCACCTGCGCGACGGCCGCCTCACCTGCGACCGCGACGCCCCGGCCGTGATCAACCTTGTCCCGCCGACCCCATGAAACGCAGACCGACCGGTATAGCGCCACGACATGGGTTACTCATTAGTTGGGCGTTATGCCCTGGAAAAATCTGACGGACGAGACGGAGCGGCGACGATTTATCGTCGTAATCGAACGTGGAGGAAGTTTTGCGACCACGTGCCGCACCCACGGCTTTATTGAGGCTCGCATAATAGACTGACTTTAAAGGCCGAGTTCAGCCTGATGCCAGCAGGCGCGGATGATGCGGGGCCGGCGGCGCATCCGGCGCAGGGCCGCCGTGGCGTGCAGACTCAATTCCCAGCCCTGGGTGACGAGCAGGTTGGCGATTTGGTGTCTCTTGAGGTGGGCCCACAGATATTCGACCGGGTTGAGTTCGGGAGCATAAGCAGGCAGTTTTTCCAGCCAGAGTCGGCCGCCACTCTCCGTGAGCACCGCTTTGACCGGTTGACTGCGGTGGATGGCCGCACCATCCCAAGTGACCAGGAGTTTGCCCGGCAGGTGCCGGCGCAGCGCGCGGAGGAACTCGGCCGCTCTTTCCCCGTTGATGCTGCCCTCGTAGAGCCGGAAGTAGCAGTTCCACAGCGTGAGACCCGCGATGACCGAGAGTTTGTCCCAATTGAAGGTTTCGCGCAGCACCGGGGCTTGCCCGCGCGGCGCCCAGGTGCGCACCCGGTGGGGCCGGGTGCTCAGTCCGCTTTCATCAACGAAGACGATGGTGCGGCCTTCGCGCCGGGCTTTTTTTAAGGCCCGGCCAGGTCACGCGCTTCCAGCGCGTGATCGCCGTTTCGTCTCGTTCGATGGCGCGGCGCGTCGGTTGCTGGCAGCTAAAGCCCAGGCCGCGCAGGACCCGCCAGACATGGCCGGGGTGGTAGCGCTGGCCAGTCTGTTGCTCGATCAGCTTCGCCACCTGCGGCAGCGTCCAGACGGCCGTCGGGTGGCCCTGCCTTTCCGGCCCCTTCACCAAGGCTGCGGCCAGATCGGACTGCTGCGTGGCCGTCAGCTTCCGCTTGGGTCCGGCCACCCCCTTGCTGCGCAGGGCCGTAGCGCCGCCCGCCTGCCATTGTTTCTGCCAGGCATGCGCCGACTGGCGGCGCACCTTCAGCAGGCGCGCCACCTCACTCGGATTTCGGCCGTCGCCAAACAGTTTGGCCGCCTTCAGCCGCCGCTTTTCCATCGCCTCGTGATCGCGTTGTTTCGCCATGCACGACCACTTCATATGTCAGTCTATTATGCGAGTATTAATAATCGTTCTCTTTCTCGAAACTCAGCGGAGTTCGTCGAGAACGAGAGCGAGTACGATGGCAGGTGCCGGGGAGAAAGATTACGCGGAAGATGGGGGCCACCCGGCGACTAAGGCTCAATCTAGGTGAAAAACTTCCTTCAGGTCAGAGGCCACTGGACTGTGATCCGGGTTCGACGGCATGATGTCGCCCATGTGCTTCCACCAGCGCTGGCACTCGGGGGTTTTGGCGATGGCGGCCCAGCGGGCCTCGTCCTCCACCTCGACGTAGCCGAATAGGCGGTGCGTCTGCGGGTGCAGGAAAATGGAATAGTTGTGGACGCCGTGGGATTTGAGCACGGCTTCCAACTCCCGCCAGATCGGGCTGTGCCGGCGCTGATATTCAGCTTCCTGGCCGGGGTGGACTGACATGAGGAAGGCTTTTCGGATCATAGTGATGCAAGCGTAGGGTTGACCGGCCGGGATGGGCAATCCCCGGCCGCTGCCTCAGCGTACAGGGAAATACCGCTAATGCGGCTCGGATGAATTCGGACCGTCCGGGATTTTCGTTGAATCCAGCTCGTCAAAGCTGGCTCTTAAGCTTGGCCCTATACCCACCCCCACCATGCGCACCCTGGCCCGCGAGCTCGGTTTGTCCCGCACGACGCTGTCGGACGCCCTGCGCGGCTCACCGCGGGTCAAGGCCGAAACCATCGCCCACGTGCGCGCCGCGGCCAAGGCGGCGGGTTACGAACGCAACCCGCTCACCGGCGCGGTGATGTCCCAGCTCCGCCGTTCGCGCGGCCAGCAGTTCCGCGGCGTCCTGGCGGTGCTCGACCTGGTCGAACCGGGACGCCCGCTCCTCGCCGCCCGTTACAATGTCGCTCTGATGAGCGGCATCTCCGCACGCGCCGACGACCTTGGGTTCAAGGTGGAACGATTTGTGGTCGGACCGGAGAGACTCGCCCTCCAGCGGCTCGACACGATTTTGCACACCCGCGGCATCCAAGGCCTGATCATTTGGCCGGCGGTCGGCTTTCCGGACCTGTCCGCGCTGAGCTGGAACCGCTACACACGGTTTAAGTCGACTACTTCATCGACCACCCGCCACTGCACTGTGTGCGCCTGGACCACTACCACTCGATGATCGCGCTGCTGAACGAGTTGCACGAGCGCGGCTTCCGGTGACCGGGGCTGTTAATGGAAATCTCGCTCGATGAGCGGCTGCAGTTCCGCCGGGAGGGCGCCTTCCTCGCCCTGCAGAAATACCTGCCCGACATCACCGAGGTGCCCGCCCTGCAGTTGCGCGAGATCACCCGCGAGGCCTTCCAAGTCTGGTTCGGCCAGCACAATCCCGATGTCGTGCTCGGACACTTCCCCGAGGCCATGGACTGGATGAGGGCCAGCGGGGCGAAGATTCTCAAGTCGCACGCCTTCGTGTGCCTGAATTCGCTCCGCACCTCGGGCAACTGCGCGACGCTCGACTTCCAGACCCCGGTGCTCGGCGGCCGCGCCTGCGAACTGGTGATCGGCCAGTTGCTGCACAACGAATTCGGCGTCCCGAGCCAGCTGTCGCTGACGACCATTCCCGCGCGGCTGATCGAGGGACCGACGCTGCGGCCACGGGCCACGGTGAAGACGGCCGGCGCTGCCTTGGCGGCGCAACGCTCAACGTCGAACGCTTAACGCTGAAGTGACGGAGGTCCGGCTGCTGCGGCCGCCCCGCGAGTGGTTGGCGATGTTGACCTTGGTCGAATCGAAGTAGTCAGCGAACGGCACGCCCCAGCCCTGCTGGACCGCCCCCTTGCCGCGCGCAGCGGTCGAGTCACCGGCGATGAAGATTGTGGGCGGGGCGGGATTCAGCGCGGTGACCTAGTATCACGTAACACTAATAGTTTCGCATTGTGTCCGATTGCATTCCGGGGTTTGCTCCGGCATGGCCAACCGATACAAAGTCACCCTGACGAAGGCGGAACGGGAACAACTCACGGAGTTGACGCGCAGCGGCAACTCCACGGCGGCAAGATTCATCCACGCACGCGCGTTGCTGTTGTGCGACGCGGGCAAGCATGGCGATCCCTGGAAGGTGGCCGCTGTGGCGTCGGCCTTGGGCGTGACCTCGCGCACGCTCGAACACCTCAAACAGCGTTTCGTCGAGGAGGGACTGGATGCCGCGTTGGCGCGCCGGCCCCAGCGCAAGCGCCGGGAGCCCACCTTCGACGGCGAGTTTGACGCGCGCCTGACCGCCTTGGCCTGCTCGCAAGCGCCGGCCGGGCACCAGCGATGGACGGTGCGACTACTGGCCGACAAACTCGTGGAACTGAAAATCGTGGAGTCGGTTTCGACCATGACCGTGCAGCGGTCGCTAAAAAAAACGAATTGCGTCCTCACCTGAGCAAATCCTGGAAGATCCCGCCCGACGGGGACGCGGCTTTTGTCGCCGCCATGGAGGACGTGCTGAGCGTTTACCAACTGGCGTACGATCCTCGCTTCCCGGTCGTCTGCATGGACGAGTCGAGCAAGCAGTTGGTCGGCGAGGTGCATGCCCCGATCCCCGCCGCTCCCGGCCATGGGCAGATCGTCGACCACGAATACGTGTGCCACGGCGTCGCCACGCTTTTTGTGGAGGTCGAAGCCCTGGCCGGACGCCGTCATGTCGAGGTGACGGAGCGACGCACGCGGCAGGACTGGGCTCGTTTCATCAAAGCCATGCTCGACGAGCGTTCCCCCGCTGCGATCAAGGTGCGGCTGGTCATGGATAACCTCAATACTCACGACGTCGCCTCGCTTTACGAAACCTTCCAGCCGGCCGAAGCGCGTCGTCTGGCCGAGCGACTGGAAATCCACTACACCCCCAAGCACGGCAGCTGGCTGAACATCGCAGAAATCGAACTGAGCGCCCTCAACAGTCAATGCCTGGGCCGTCGCCTCCCCGACATCGCGATCATGCGCCG
>JBIJDP010000173.1:0-5599 GCA_044344065.1 Opitutaceae bacterium | reverse complement strand
AATTCACGAGTTCCTCGATGCGCACCGCATCCACCGGCGGCCGGCGGCCCTGGTTCAGGAAGCGCCGCACGTTGGCGTAGCTCGCCGTGTCCACGTCGATGGAGAAAGTGGACAATGGATTCTGTGACGCATCCAGGAACCCGCTTTCCTGCTGATAGGCGTAGGCCTCGGTGTTCGACTTCTGGTCCGCCTCGCGCCTTTCCTGCATGGCCAGCACTGCTGATTTTTGCAGGCGCTGCTTCGCCACCGCTCCACTCTGGTACTCGGCCTCCGCCCGTCCGCGCGCCTCCACCATCCGGCCATAGATCTCGGCGGACGCATCCATCAATGCCGGCGGCGGGGCGACGGCTGCGGATGCCGGCCGCATGAGCGCGCGTTCTTTCTTCATCTCGTTCGCCACACCCTCGGCCACGGTCGGTGCGGTCACGGTCTTGGCCGCAAACTGTGGCAGTTCCACGGCGTCCGTTGTCGCCGTCGGCACCACCGACGGTTCCACGGACATCATCGTGCTCACCGGCTCCGGCTCGGCGAATTTCATCCGGGCCTCGGGGGCTCCAGGCTGGCGGATGACCACCAGCACCGCCACACACGCCGCCGCGAGGGTGGCGGCCACGTAGTAGAACCGGGAGAACTGCAGCAGCTTCGCGGACCGGCGCGGCGCGGCGCGGCGAACCGGGTCCGTCGCCGGCAACGGCTCCGCCGCCAGCGCCTGCTCCAATTGCTGCGCCGTGGCGCGAATGGCCTCCACGGTCGCCCGGGCCGCCGGGTCGTCTCGCAGCTGCGCTTCGACTTTGCTGCGTTCCGGCTCGGCCAATTCGCCCAAAGCGAAGGCCGTCAGTTTCGGATCATCGGGGGAAAAAAGCGGTGCGTTCATGGGTATCCTTACGGCCGCTGCGCGGCCAGTTCCGTGCGCAGGCGCGCCACGGCAGTGTGAATGATGAAGCCGACATTGGTCACCGAGAGCTCGGTGATGCGGCTGATTTCCTTGTAGCTGAAACCGTTCTGGAATTTGAGCCGGACGACTTCCTGCTGGCTCGCCGGGAGGCGACCGATGAGCTCGATGATCGAAGCCTGCGTTTCCGCCGCCTCGATCGCGCGGCCGGGCCTCGGATCCTCCGCGGCCACGCGTTCAACCTCCCCTTCCTCGAAGCGTTTCATGCGGCCCTCCTTGCGCAGGATGTCCAGGGCCCGGTGCCGGCAGACGGTGAAAAGCCACTCCACCGTGTGCCCCGCCACCGCACCGCGGGACTGCTGCATGAGCCGGACAAAAGTGTCCTGCACGACATCGCGGGCGCGGTCGGGGTCGTTGAGCAGCTTCGCCGCATACCGGGTAAGCGGGGCCTGTTGCTCCATGAAAGTGCGTTCCAAGAAAGTGGCGTCTTCATCCTGTGCTTCCCGTCCTGTCGGGTGGTCGGTGGACATGTGGTTCTGCAGGGTTAGACGGACATCCGGACGTTTTCTTAGAATAAATTCAGTTGAAACCACGAATGGTTACGAAGGCACACGAAATCCAAGCCAAGGCAGTTTCAACCCAGCGACACTGAGGCACGGCGCATGCCCCGGCAACCGATCCGGTCCGGTCTTCTTTGTCCCTCTGCGCCTCGGTGGTGAATACATCCGGGGATCGACAATGCGAGCCCTACCCCTCCCGTTCCCCTTGGTTCCTCCAAGTCCATTCGCGGTTACCCTGCAGTTTTTCCAAATCCCGCTTGCCAGTCTGACGTCCAGGTCTTTTTGTTCCGCTCCAGCCCACCCGCCCTTCCTATGATGCACCGCGACAATTTTTATATCATCCTCGTCGCAACCGCGGGCACCCGGAACTTCTGAATGTAGTTTCCGCCCGCGCCACCGAGCGGGCCCCATGGCAAAACGAAGTTGTTTTCTCCTGACCCGCTCCCGCCCGAGCGGGTTTTTTGTTTTTCACCCAACTTTCCGATCTTCCCATGTTTTCCCAAGTCCAAGTCATCTGGTCCCTGATGCGGGGCCACCGCCTGCGCTACGGGTTCGCCCTGGGCTGCCTGGTCCTGGCCACGGTCATCAACTTCGGCGTACCGCTGATCGGCAGTGTCACGATTGATTACGCCGTCGCGGGCAAGACCCTCGATGCAGACGCGCCCTTCCTCCTCGCCCTCATCCTGCGGGCCTTCGGCGGCGCCGAACACCTGCGCGAAAATCTCTGGCTCGCCCCCGTGGCGATGGTCCTCCTCGCCGGCCTCAGCGGCTTCTGCAGCTTCTTGAAGGGCTGGCAGGCCGCCCTCGCCAGCGACGGCATCGCGCGCCGGCTGAAGGACGAGCTCTACGATCATCTCAACCACCTGCCCGCCCGCCATCACGATCGCGCCGACACCGGCGACCTCGTGCAACGCTGCACCAGCGACGTCGAGACCACGCGCCAGTTCCTCGCCTCGCAGGTGATGGAGATCGGCAACGCCCTGTTCCTGGCCGGCGCCGCGTTCCCCCTGCTCTTCTCCCTCAGCGTGCCCATGACGCTGGTGTCGTTCTCCCTCATCGGCCCGATCGTGTTCTACGCCTATTTCTACTTCCGCAACGTGAAGCATGTCTTCAAGGAAGTGGACGAGGCCGAGGGCGCCCTGACCGGCGTCATCCAGGAAAACCTCACCGGCATCCGCGTCGTGCGCGCCTTCGCCCGGCAGGACTTTGAGCGTGAAAAATTCGCGGAGCCCAACGCCCGTTACCGTGACCGCAGCCTCCGCATGCTGCGGCTCATGTCGTGGTATTGGTCCATCAGCGACTTCGTCGCCCTCAGCCAGATCGGCCTCACCCTGCTCGTCGGCGCCCTCTGGATCACCCAGGGTGTCTTTTCCGTCGGCCTCCTGTTCGCCTTCATCTCCTACCTCGGCATCATGCTCTGGCCGGTGCGGCAGATGGGCCGCATCCTCACCGACCTCGGCAAGACCTCGGTGGCGCTCACCCGCATCCGGGAAATCCTCGCCGTCGCCCGCGATTCCGAGCCTCCCGCCCAGCCCCTGCTCCTGGCCCGGCCCATCACCGGCCGGATCACTGTGCGCGATCTGCATTTTCATCACGCCGCCGCCGGCCTGCCGACCGACGGGCGCGGCGCCCTCAACGGCATCACCTTCGAACTGCGCCCCGGCGAAACCCTGGCCCTGCTCGGACCCTCGGGCTCGGGCAAGAGCACCCTCATGCACCTGCTGCTGCGGCTCTACGATTACACGGCGGGTTTCATCCAGTTCGACGGCCGGGAACTCTCCTCGCTGCCGCGCCCCTGGGTTCGCTCGCAGATCGGCGTGGTCATGCAGGAGCCGTTCCTTTTCTCCAAGTCCCTGCGCGACAATCTCCGTCTCGGCCGGGGCGACGCCCCCGACTCCGAGATCGAGGCCGCCACCCGGGCCGCCTGTATTCACGACACCATCCTCACCTTTGAGCACGGCTACAACACGCTCATCGGCGAGCGCGGCATCACCCTCTCCGGCGGCCAGCGGCAGCGCGTCGCCATCGCCCGCGCCATCCTCAAGCATCCTCCGCTGCTCATCCTCGACGACGCGATGAGCGCCATCGATGCCGAGACGGAGACCCTCATCCTCGGGGCGCTCAAGGAACGCCGCGGCCGCGCCACCACTCTCGTCATCGCCCACCGCCTCTCCACGCTCGCCCACGCCGACCGCGTGATCGTGCTCGACCACGGCCGCATCATCCAGACCGGCACCCACGAGGAGCTGTCCGTGCAACCCGGCCTCTATCGCCGCCTCTGGCAGATCCAGTCCAGCGTGGAGTCCGACCTCCAGGCGGAGTTGGGAACTCCGGGTAAGACCTAACACCTAAAACCTCACTCTTAAAACCACCGTTTCATGTCCGCCCAACTCCAACAGGAAGACGATTTCAAGGCCCGCCTCGACGCCGGCTTGTGGTGGAAAATTTTCCTCCGCGCCCTGCACCTGAAGCGCTACCTCATCCCGCTCGCCATCGCCGCCGTCATCATCGCCATGTGCGACGCCGGCTTCGCCCTGGTCACCCGCTGGGTCATCGACGGCGTGGTGACCAGCGGCGGCGCCGCGCCCTTTACCCATTACATTCTGGTCTACCTGCTGCTGACCGTCCTGCTCTGCGCCGGCATCTGGGTGTTCATCGACATGGCGGGCAACATCTCCAACCGCCTCGCCCACGACATCCGGCGCGACTGCTTCGACCGGCTCCAGCAACTGGAGTTTGCCTTCTTCGACACCCGCCCCGTCGGCTGGCTGATCACGCGCCTGACCAGCGACTGCGACCGCCTGGCCCGGATCATCTCCTGGGGTTTCCTCGATATCGTCTGGGGCCTGACCTTCCTTGTCATGATCGCCGCCTGCCTCCTGATCATGAACTGGAAGCTCGGCCTCATCGTCATCGCCATCGTGCCTCCGCTCGCCGTCATCTCGAAGTACTTCCAGAAAAAGATGCTGCTCAGCGCCCGCGACATCCGGAAATACAACTCCCAGATCACCGCCAGCTACAACGAGTCCATCCAGGGCGTCCGCACGACCAAGACCCTCGTGCGCGAGGCGGACAACCTCGCCGAATTCAAGCAGGTATCGGCCCGGATGTTCGAGGCCTCCGTGCTCAATGCCTGCCAGAACGCCCTCTATTACCCCATCGTCACGACCCTCGGTTCCCTCGCCGCCGGCCTCGCCCTCTGGCGCGGCGGCTGGCTCACGCTCAATGACAGCCTCACGCTCGGCACCCTGGTCGCGTTCGTGAGTTTCGCGGGCATGTTCTTCAATCCCATCAATTCCCTCGCGCAAAAACTCACGGAAATGCAGGGCGCCCAGGCTGCCGGCGAACGCGTCATGGGCCTGCTTGCCACGGAGCCCGCGATCAAGGACAGCGCGACCGTGCTCGCCAGGCTCGCAGCATACCGTGAAGCGGATACCGGAAGCCGGACAGAATCCGACCAATCCGGTATCCGGTCTCCCCAATCCGCAATCTCCCCACTCGCCCCCGACGGCCACGCCCAACAGATCGCCACCATCGAATTCCGCAACGTCTCCTTCCGCTACGAAAGCGGCCCGATGGTGCTGCAGGATTTCAACCTCACCGTCGGCGCGGGTGAAACCATCGCCCTCGTCGGTCCGTCCGGCGGCGGCAAGAGCACCATCGTCTCCCTCGTGTGCCGTTTCTACGAGCCGACCGCGGGCCAGATCCTGATCAACGGCGTGGACTATCGTGAACGCTCCCTCGCCTGGCTGCAGTCCCAGCTCGGCATCGTGCTCCAGACCCCCCACCTCTTCAAGGGTACGGTCCGCGAGAACATCCGCTACGGCCGGCTCAATGCCACCGACGCCGAGGTCGAGGCCGCCGCCGTCATGGTCAACGCCCATGAGTTCATCAGCCAGATGGAACAGGGCTACGACTCACAGGTCGGCGAAGGCGGCAACCGCCTCTCCACCGGCCAGCGCCAGTTGCTCTCGTTTGCCCGCGCCCTGCTCGCCAACCCGCAGCTCTTCGTCATGGACGAGGCCACCTCCTCCATCGACACCGAGACCGAGCAGCTCATCCAGCGCGGACTCGAGACGATGTTCACCGGCCGCATCAGCTTCGTCATCGCCCACCGCCTCAGCACCATTCGCGGCGCCGACCGCAT
>JBIJDP010000172.1:0-5607 GCA_044344065.1 Opitutaceae bacterium | reverse complement strand
AAGGAGCATCCCGAGTGGCTGCTGCGTGGCGCCGACGGCAAGCCGCACAACAACTACAACTGGTTCTGGGAACCGTTCTGCCCGATCTACGCCCTCGATGTCTCGCATCCCGGCGCGCAGGGCTGGTTGCGGGAGAACTTCACCCGCCTCGCCGAAAAGGGCGTGCGCTTCGTGAAATGGGATTTCGCCGGCGTCGTCACGGGCAAGCTCCTGCGCGGCCGGCACAACCCGCAGTTCGTCAACGCCCGCGCCCGCGAGGCCGTGCGCACCGCCTTCCGCATCGCGCACGAGGCGCTCGATTCCCAGGGGGAAAAGGCGCTGATGATCGACTGCTCTGGCACCGACTATGCCGCCGCCGGCATCGCGGAGATCAATTACGTCAACATGGACACCGGCAATACCGGTCTCGGCTGGCGCCACCTGCGCGAGGTGTACACGTCCTACGCCTGCCATCTCTTCAAGCATCACTGGGCGCTGCTCCAGCCCTCGTGCCTGCTGGCCGGACTGCCCGGCACCCTCGAGGAGGCGCGCGTCCGCGCCACGATCACGTTCATGGGCGCCGGCCATGTGGACCTCGGCGACGATCTCACGGACCTGCCGGAGGACCGCTGGGCCGTGCTGCTCGCCACCCTCCCGCCGAACGACCGTCCGGCCACGCCGGTAGACCTGTTCCACCCGGTGAAAACCGGCCCGCTGCCCTATCTCCAGCTCATCAAGGCCAAGGAGAAAAAATCCTCCGGAAAATCCGCGGCGAAACTCGCCGCCGAGGATCACGCCGCCGCGATTCCGTCCCCCGTCGAAACCGAACCGCAGGGCGCCTGCGTGTGGTCGCTGCCGATGCAATCGGATTGGGACGAATGGCATCTGGTCGCCTTTTTCAATTGGACCGAGCCGCCATCTGAGGCGGGTTCAAGCGTGAAACTGGCGCGACGCTTCCAGGTCGAGTTCACCCGCCTTGGCCTGCCGAAGAACGCAAATTACTGGGCGTACGAATTCTGGTCGGGCCAGTACCTCGGCGAGGTGCCGCGCGCGCTGCGGCCGGCGGGCACTTACCGTCACCCGGGCGACTTCGCTCATCCGATCATGGAGTCGGCGCCGGGCATGCTGGACATCGGCTTCCACGGTCCCGCCGTGAAACTCGTCGTCCTGCGCAAACAGCGATCCCACCCGTGGCCGCTCGGCACCAGTTTCCACCAGAGCGGCGGCCGCGAGTTGCGCGGCGTGAAATGGAACGCCAAGACCCGCACGCTCTCCGGCCAGCTGGTCCGCCCGAAAGGTGAAAGCGGCTACGTCATGTTCGCCGTGCCCGGCGCCGGGGGTGTCAGCACCCGCAAGCTGCCGATCATCGCGACGGCGGATGTCACGAAGTGGTCGGTGAAGTTTTGATGCAGGGCGGGGTCTCCGATCCCCCGTCTTTGGATTCCCACGCTGAATTATATCGTTCTCTTTCTCGTAATCGTTCTCGTTCTCGACGCGCACTTTCCGAACCGAGAAAGAGAACGATTACGAGAACGAGTAAGATTGGATTCCAGCGGGAAACAGATGGAAGGCGGGGATCCTCCTTCGCCAAGGCTTCGGAGGACACGGCGGAATCCCTGCCTTACAATCCCCGCTCGCGCCGCCACTTAGCCGGCGTCACCCCGGCCACGATCTTGAACTGCCGGTGGAAGAAATAGATGTCGGTGTAGCCTAGGGTCTCCGCGATCTGTTTCAGGCTCAGCGTGGATTCCTCCATCAGGCGGCGGGCGCGGTCGATCCGCGCGCGAATCACAAACTCGCGCGGGCTGTGCCCGGTCAGCTCCCGCACGCGCCGGGCGGCCTGCGAAACCGACAGCCCGGCCAGCGCCGCCATCTCCGGCACCGTCCAAGGCCGGCCGGGATTTTCCTTCACGGCCAGCAGCGCGGCGGCGAGCTTTGTGCCATCGGTGCGGATCAGCGGCGCCTGCGCCGCGGCGTGAATCTGCAGGAGCGCCAGCCGCAGGGCCAGCTGGCAGCGCAGCCGCGCGGAGGCATCCGTGGCCGCGTTGGCCTCGACCACCTGCCGGGCCAGGGGCTCGAACGTGGACAGGTCGTTCACCACCACCGGTGGCGGCGGCAGCGCGAGCGTCGTCCCATCCAGCTTGTGACCCTTGGCATCGAAGAAATCAGCATGCAGATAGAAGACCCGCAGCCGGCGCTTCGGGTCGTGGACGGCGCTCAGGGCCGATCCCGGCTCGAGCAGCAGGCAGGTGCCGGGTCCGAGCGGCATTTCGCGGCCCTTGATCCACGCCGTGCCCACGCCGTCCAGCACGCACCAGAGCAGAAAATCGACCAGCCGGTAGGGTTTGAACTCCCACACCGGTTCGCAGCGGACGATGCCCGTCGGCGAGCTGATCTCCAGCCAGCCGGAGGCCACGACGTCGCCGAGCGTGATTGGGGTCATGAGCGATAAGTACAAAAGCAGGCGCAATCTGTCCATTTAATATACCCCGTGACTCCTGCTACTATATGCGCGATGCACACAAAGACCCCCAACATCTTCCCCACTTTGCCCGAGAAGCCCGACGCCGACATGATCGCCCGCTATCGCGAGGACGGTTATCTGGCCTTCCTGAACGCCCTGACCCCGGAGGAGGTGAAGGCGGCCTCGAACGGCATCAACGAGCTGGTGCGCAAATACGCCTTCAATGAGACGCTCACCGATCACGTTTTCGGCAAGGGTCAATATAGCGACAAGATCAAGAACGGGCGCGGCATGCTCTTCAAGAGCCGCACCTCGGATTTCCACTTTCAGGTCGAGGGGAACTACGAGGCCCGGCCCGACCGGCTCGACGAGCTCGCGGACAACATCCGCAAGTTCCAGTCCTACACCAACGAGCTGCCGATCTACGACTACATCGCCAACAAGCACCCGAAGCTGCGCGCGCTGATCGGCGCCGTGCTCGGCGAGGACTACCGGCCGTATTCCAGCATGGCGCTGTGCAAGCCGGCCGGCGGCGGCGCGGAAAAGCCCTGGCACCAGGATCTCGCGTACTTCTCGGTCAACCGGTTCGACGGCGTCGCCGGCGTCTGGATCGCGCTCGACCCCGCGGTGGTCGCCAACGGCTGCATGCACGTCATTCCCGGCGGACACCTCAAGGGTCCGCGCAAACACGAATGGACCCGCGTCGACTGCGAGCTCACCACCGACGAGATCAATCCCGCCGATGCGGTGCCGATCGAGCTGCCGCCCGGCGGCCTGATGATCTTCGACGGCCTGCTCCCGCACGAGACGCCCGCCAACCAGTCCAACCTGCGCCGCCGCGCCCTGCAGTTCCACTACCAGAGTGCGTCCACCCAGGTCGCCCCGCGCGAGGAGTACCAGAAGAAGTTCGCCGGCGAAGACGGCATTTTCCTCGGCTGCGACTACTCCAAGCTGAAGCCCAGGGAGTGAGGACAGCCTGTAGGGGTGCACCTCGTGTGCGCCCTTCGTGACCGCCAGCGCGCATGACGCCCAAGGGCGCACACAAGGTGCGACCCTACAGGAACGGATGACCATGCGCTTGTCCCCGCGGCCGATTTATGACCAGCTTCCCCATTCCCATGCGCCTAATCCCGATCAACAGCGCCGAGGCCATTTTCGAACCGTTCTTTGAGCCGAGCCTCAGCGAGTTCAACCAGTGGCAGACCGAAACCCCGGGCGTCACCGGCCTGAAATTCACGCCAGGCTGGTCGTTCGTCACCTTCAACTGGGAGCAACCGGCGCCGGACGGCCTCGTGCTGCGCGTCCAACGGCGCTACGAGGCGCTCGACTGCCGCGACTACGACCGGGTGCTGGTCTGCCTCAACCTGCCGGAGGACAGCGTGATCAGCCTGGCGGTGGAAACCGACGCCGGTCCGCGCGCCCGCACCGGCCGCCCCTGCGGTGCCACGCGGCACGAGGAATGGCTGGCGCTCGAGGGCGCGAAGCAAATCCTTTCACTCACGGTCGAGGTGCGCCACCCGCACCCGGTCGCCAGTTCGGGCTGGCTGATGTGGTTCGGCCTGCAAAGCACCACGCGCTTGCCCTTCCATCTCAAGCAATGGGCCGGCTACGATGAGCGCTGGGAAAAGTACCTGCAGCCGGCGGAGTTCGAGCCGGCCTTCAAGCCGGCCTACGGCCTGATGGTGAACGCAGAGGAGCTGGAGGACGTGCGCCGGAAATTCGCGGACTCCCCGGCGACCCGCGAGCTGCGCAAGCTCTCCGAGCTGGCGCGGGCGGCCCGGCCCGAGCCGCTCATCGGCGAGTACGTCAATTTCTGGAACTTCAATGTCTTCCGCCGCGAGCGCGACATGGGGAAGCAGATCATGCTGCACGGCCCCTTCGCCGCGCAGGCCGGCCTGCTCTGGAAGGACAAGGCGCTCTGCCGGCTCGCCGCCCGCTACGCCCTCAGCCTCGCGCACTGCGACCACTGGGATGACATTTTCTTCGCGCACCTGCGCGGCGGCAATTGGGACCAGCGCGGATTCTCGCATGCGCTCATCGGCTGGGAATGCGCCATGATCCTGGACATGTGCGGCGAATGGTTCACGCCGCTGGGGCGCAACCTCATCCTGCGCAAGCTCGCGACCGAGGCGCACGGCGGGATGAGCCACGCCTCCTGGTGGTGGGAGTACATGTACCACACCAACCAGCTCTGCGGCATCACCCCAGGACGGCTTTACAGCCTGCTCGTGCTGGAGCGGTGCATGCCGGTCAGCCTCGGCCATTACCCGAAACCCGCGGACCGTGTGGCGCCGCACACGGACATCGCGTGGGCCAATCTGCTGGAAAATCTCGGCCACGCCCTGCTGCCCGACGGCGGCTATGTCGAAGGCGCCTCGTACTTCAGCTGGGTGGCGCAACAGACCGCGGTCTCCGCCCTGCTCTACAGCCGCGGCCGCGGGCAGGACCTACGCCAGCTCGTGCCGGCGCCGCTCCTCCGCACGGCGCGCCTGGCCGAGACGCTGCTCTCCACCGACGACAGCCAGGACATGATCCTGACCGGCGACGCCAACTTCGTGTTCGGCGAGGCGCTGGCGTTTCTCGCGTGGCTCATGCCGCACTCGCATTGGGTCACGCTTTACCGGAAATCCGTGCGCCGCGCCGGCGTCGCGCCGATGCTCGCGATCCTGCCACTCGACCGGGACATCCCGGCGGAAGGTCCGGCCCTCGCGCCGTTCGTCGAGATGCCGGACCTCGGCTACATGGCGTCGGTGCGCCGTCTCGGGTCCGAGTTTGTGAAGCTCTTCATCCTCGGCAACAAGGCGCGCGGCGACCACCAGCATGAGGACAAGGGCAGCTTCGTCCTCGAATGCGCGGGCGACAGCTTCGCCTTCGATTTCGGCTGCGTGGACTACGCCAATCCCATCGCGACCCAGCTCAAGCACGCCCAGCGGCACAACATGCTCACGCCCTGGTGCGGGACGGAGCGGCCAGCACCGGCAAATCCATGCGCCATCGATCTCAAGCCCCGCGGTTCCGGCGATGCCACCCGCTTCTCGGCCACCATAGATCTCACGCCCAGCTGGGAGGGTTGGTTCACCCGCTGGCAGCGCACGTGGGATTCACCGGCGCCGGACACGTTCACCCTCACGGACGAGTGGACCGTGAGCCGGGGCGAGGGCGCG
>JBIJDP010000171.1:0-5630 GCA_044344065.1 Opitutaceae bacterium | reverse complement strand
CTGTCAAGCATTCAAAACACCCTGTTTCAGGGTGATGCAGCCTCCTTAAAAGGGGGGATATAAATCACTGTTACTAGGCCTGACCGGTCCATGATTCGGTGCTGAATCTTCAGCCATAACCGGAAATGAACCTTATCATCGTCGCCATTGCCGTTGCTTTCATCTCCGCCGCCATCGTCGTGGCGGTGATCAAGCCCAAGGCTGGCCTGCCTCTCCCCGCCGATCCGCCCCGGTTTTACTGCCTGAGGGCATCTCTCTTCACCCCGGCCGAGCGCTCCTTCCTGGGCGTGCTCGAATCCCTTGATTTCGAGGGTGTCACCATCACCGCCAAGGTTCGTCTCGCCGATATCGTTGGCATCAAGCCGCGGACGCCTTGGAGGGAGCGACGGCGCGCGCTCAACCGCATCACTGCCCAGCACGTTGATTTTCTCCTGATCGCGCGCCACGACGGCCGCCCCCTCCTTGGTTTGGAACTCGTCGACCGTTCTCACGACGGAGACGAGTGCACCGCCCGCGAAGAGTTCGTGGAGGCCACTTTCGCCTCCGCCGGGATCCCTCTCCTGCACATCCCCGCGCGGTCCAAATACGATTCTAAGGACATCCACCGCCAGATCTGCGCCGCCCTCGATCGGAGTCCCGCCACCGAGCCTGTCCCCGCATGAACGACCGGATCCTTTTCCAGAAGGATCGCCTGACCGTGAGCGAAACCAAGCTCACCATCGGCCATTCCATTGTCCTCTATCCCAGCATCACGGCCACGAGCATCTATGAGGGCCGTCCCCTCATTGTCCTGGGGGTCGTCGGACTCGTCGGCCTGCTTCCGTTGGCCATTGTCTCCCTCATGGGTGCCTCGCGCACCGGCACCATGTTCCCCAGCACCGGGTCCGCACTCGTCCTCCTCGCCCTCATCGCCATGGCCGTCATTGGGTTCACCTACCGCGTCCAGTGCCTCCTAATCAGCGTTCAAGGCAGTTCCGTCACCGCCCTCCGGAGCAAGGCCCGGATTGAACTTGAGGTCGCCCAGCGCGCCATCGAGGAAGCCAAGCGGTCCTATGAGACCAAGATCATGAAGCATTGGTCGCGGTACTAGGCCGCGCCTTCCAGCCTCCGGGACGGATCGGCCGATTCTCATCGCGCCGCAACCCCAGCCCAGCAAACTGTCGCTCCCGCCAGATCCGGCAATCCCCTGCAATTCCTGCCCACCCGGGCACAAGTCAGTCCCTGCACCATGGTCAAGCGCTACTACGCAAATAAGCACGCCCCGCAAAACGGTGACCACGCCGTCCATCGCGAGGACTGCGACCGCCTGCCTCCGCTGGACCAGCGCCTGGACCTCGGCCACCACTACGCCCCTGAAACCGCCCTCTCGAAAGCCAGGCTCCACAACCCCAAGGCCGGTGCGTGCGCCCAATGCTGTCCGGAATCGCAAATCAGCTGAACCGCCCCAGCTTCGTGAAACAGTTCGGCCGCCTAAGGCCAGGCCCCATGGGGGAATGGTTTAACCCATTATGTGCCAATCGCTTGGCCACTTAACACACCAAGGCTTTCGTGCGGGCCATGGCCGGGAATCAGTCGTCTGACCCGGCGGTTAATTGAATCCAACCGCGCCTCCCGCGCGTAGTCATGGGCACTCCGTCCCTACCCATGACCAAAACCGCCATCATCGGCACCGGCATCGCCGGCCTCGGCTGCGCCCACTTTCTCCAGCAGGACTGCGACCTCACGCTGTTCGAGCAGAACCTCTACCCGGGTGGTCACACCAACACCGTCACCGTCCCGGAGCCCGGCACGGGGCGCCAGCTGCCGGTGGACACCGGTTTCATGGTGTTCAACAAGGTCACCTATCCACTGCTCACCCGCCTCTTTACCGAACTCAAGGTGCCCATCAAGCCCACCTCCATGTCGTTCAGCGTGCGCCACGCCGACACCGGGCTCGAGTTCGCCGGTTCCTCGCTCAACCACCTCTTCGCCCAGCGGCGCAATCTCCTCCGCCCTCGCTTCTACCGGATGCTGGCGGCCATCAACCGCTTCAACGCCGAGGCGGTCGCCGCCCTCGCCGATCCCGCCACACGCGAAATCACCCTCGGTGAATACGTCCGCCAGCGCGGCTACGGCGAGGACTTCCTCCATCTCTACCTCACGCCCATGAGCTCGGCCGTCTGGAGCACGCCGCCCGACCTCATGCTCGAATTCCCCGCCGCCAAGCTGCTGCGCTTTTTTCACAACCATGGCTTCCTCGGCCTGCACACCCAGCACCCTTGGTGGACCGTTGCCGGCGGCGCGCGCGAATACGTCCGCCGCCTCACCGCCCCTTGGCGCGACCGCATCCGCCTCGGCGCCACCGTGCAGCGCGTTGAGCGCACCGGCCGCGGCGTCATCGTCCACACCGCCGCCGGCGAATCCGAAACCTTCGACCGCGTGATCCTCGCCTGCCACGGCGACCAGGCGCTCCAACTCCTTGACCACCCCACCGCCGCCGAGACCAACGTGCTCGGTGAGATCCGCTACCAGCCCAACGTCGCCACCGTCCACACTGACGCCTCAGTGATGCCGCGCACGCGCCTCGCCTGGTCCAGCTGGAACTACGAGGTCAACCGCGACGAGGCCGGCCGCGTCTCCGCCGCCACCCACTACTGGATGAATTCCCTCCAGGGTGTCTCCGACCGCGAGAACTTCTTCGTCTCCATCGAGCGCCCCGAGCAGATCGATCCGAAAAAGATCCTCCGCACGATCCAGTACCGCCACCCGCGCTTCACCCTCGGCGCCATGCGCGCCCAGGCCGGCATCCCCGGCCTCAACGCCGCGGCCGTCGGCACGACCGAGACGTTTTATTGCGGCGCCTGGACCCGTTACGGTTTCCACGAGGACGGCCTGCTCTCCGCCGTGCAACTCGCCCGCCTCCTGCACGATCGCGAACTCTGGCTGGAGACCTCCGCCTCCACCCAGGCTGTCGCCTGACCCGCATGCGCTCCTGCCTCTACGAATGCAAGGTGATGCACGCCCGTTTCGCGCCCAAGGCGAACCGCTTCCTCTACCGCATCTTTCTCTTCGCCATTGATCTGGATGAACTCCCGGAACTCCACCGCCGCCTGCCCTGGTTCTCGGTCAACCGGCGCAATGTCTATGCCTTTGACGAACGCGATTACCTGCCCGTCACCGAGCCGCTCCACCCGCCGGCACACCCGGCGCTTTGTCACGTAATACGTGAAAACGCGCCGGGGCTGAAAACCCGGGTGCTGGCGTACCTGGCGGAGCGCGGGGTTGACCTCGGGGCCGGCCGCGTGGTGCTGGTGACGTTGCCGCGCGTATTCGGCTACCTGTTCAACCCCGTGTCATTCTACTTTTGCTACGACCGCGACGGCCGCTGCGTCGCCGCGCTCAGCGAGGTGACCAACACCTTCCGCGAGATGAAGCCCTTCTTCCTCGGTCCGAAGAACCAGGCCAATGACGTCTTCCGTCTGCGTGTGCCCAAGCACTTCTACGTCTCGCCCTTCTCCGATGTGGACGTGGAGTTCGACTTCATCCTGCGGCCGCCGACCGACCGCCTTTCGATCCAGATCGACGATTACGCCGGCGACCGGCGGATGCTCACCAGCACGCTCACCGGCCCGCAGCGCGCACTCACCGGCGCCCGCTTGGCCTGGTATACCATCAAGTATCCCCTGCTCACCCTGCGGATTGTCGGGCTCATCCACTGGCATGCCTTGCTTCTATGGCTGAAGCGCAATAAATGGTTCCCGAAGGCCGCACGCGCGACCGAGCAGCGTGACCTGTACCGGCCGCACGCCTCCCTCGCCAAAACTCCCGACGCCGCATGAACCTGGAGTCTATAACCTATACTGCCGGCTCCACCCGGTCCCCCGCCTCATTCTGGCAACGTCAGGTCCTGGCCTCGTTTGCGGCCATGACCCGGGGCCAGATGCGCATTGAACTGCCCGGCGGTGAAACGGCCGTCTGTGGCCACAGCGCCCCCACGGCAGTCCCGCTGCCCACCGGTATTTCAGCCGCCGCCGTCATCCGTGTGCGCCGCCCGGTGTTCTTTCGCAAGTGCGTCCTCGCCGGTGACATCGGTTTCGCCGAAGCCTTCATTGATGGTGACTGGGACACGCCCGACCTGACCGCGGTCATCGCGTTCTTCATTCTCAACGTCGATTCCGCCCCCACGCTCTCCGGCTCCCGCCAGGGCAAGGATTTCGCGCTGAACGTCCTGCGCACGGCCAACCGCCTCGGCCACCTCCTGCGCCCCAATTCCCGGGCCATTGCCCGGCGCAACATCCGCGAGCACTACGACCTCTCGAACGAGTTCTTCGCGCTCTGGCTTGATCCCTCGATGATGTATTCGGCGGCCAAGTGGGCGCAGCCGCAGTTCACGCTCGCCGACGCCCAGCATGAAAAGAACGACACCCTCTGCCGCCTGCTCCGGCTCCAGCCCTCCGACCACGTCCTTGAGATTGGCACCGGCTGGGGCGGCTGGGCCCTGCACGCCGCGCGCAAATATGGCTGCCGCGTGACCTCGGTGACCATCTCGCAACAGCAGTATGAATTCGCCCAGGCCCGCATCGCGGCTGCCGGACTGGCCGACCGGGTGCAGGTCGAACTTCGCGACTATCGCGACATCCACGGCACCTACGACAAGATCGTCTCCATCGAGATGATGGAGGCCCTCGGGCACCGCTACCTGCCGGACTTCTGCCAGTCGCTCGCCCGCAATCTCAAACCCGAAGGCCTCGTCGCCCTGCAGTTCATCACCTGTCCCGACGACCGCTACGACCAGTTCCGCCGCGGCGTGGACTTCATCCAAAAGCACGTCTTCCCCGGTTCGCTCCTGCTTTCGCTCAACCGCGTGAACGACCAGCTCAGCCGCGCCGGCGGATTCGTGCTGAACCACGTCGAGGATTTCGGCCACGACTACGCCCGCACCCTGCGCACGTGGCGCGAAAACTTCCACCGTCAGCTTGATGCCGTGCGCTCGCTGGGCTTCGACGAGCGCTTCATCCGCAAGTGGCATTACTACCTCAGCTACTGCGAGGCGGCCTTTGCCCTGCGCAACATCTCCGTGGTGCACACCCTGCACACCCGGTCCAACAATCTGTCGTTCTGAGGCGATGCGCTGCGTATCCGGCACCCGCGGCTGTCCGCCCCCGCAGACCGGTGCGCTTGCACCGTGCCGTCCGGCGGCACGCCGACCGCGGACCAACCACTTCCAGCAATGACCTCCCCCCGCACCCCCATCCTTGCGCTCCGCGCGCTCTTCATCGCCATCCTCGCCGTCATGCTCTGGGGCACCGTGCGCGCCAGCCTCGCGCAGGCGCTCTTCGACATCCCGTCCGCCGTGACCGACAACCCGTGGTTCCAGGTCACGCTCTTCGACGCGTACTTTGCCTTCCTCACCTTCTTCGTCTGGGTTGCCTGGAAGGAACAATCCACCGGGGCTCGCGGGCTCTGGTTCCTCGCCATCATGCTCTGGGGCAATTTCGCCATGGCGACCTACATGCTCGTGCAGCTTTTCCGTCTCCCCGCCGGCGCCCCGCTCGCCCACGTCTTCACCACCCGCGAGCCCGGCCGCCTCACCCTGCCCGCCGGCTTCACCGCCCTCGGCGCCGTCATCTATCTCCTCGGCGCCAAGAACG
>JBIJDP010000170.1:0-5661 GCA_044344065.1 Opitutaceae bacterium | reverse complement strand
AGTTGCTCAACGAGGTCTGCGGCGGGCCGCTGCCCGGGCGCAAGTTCAAGGCCGTCATCCCCGGCGGTTCCTCGGCGAAAATTCTCAGGTTCGGCGAGCGCTTCAAGGGCAAGCGCAAGGTCGGCAACGACATGGTCGACTACGACTGGGGCGTTGAGGATGTGCCGCTGGATTTCGATTCGCTCGGCATGATCGGCACCATGGGCGGCTCCGGCGGCGTCATCGTCATGGATGACTCCGTCAACATGGTCGAGGCCCTCGCCAACATCAACGCGTTCTACTCCCACGAGAGCTGCGGCCAGTGCACGCCCTGCCGCGAGGGCTCGCTGTGGATGAAGAAGATCACCACCCGCATGGTCCACGGCCAGGCCCGGACCGAGGACGCCGCGCTGCTCAAGGGCGTGGCCGACCAGATTCCCGGCCGCACCATCTGCGCCTTCGGCGAAGCCTGTTCGTGGCCCACCCAGAGCTTCCTCGCGAAGTTCGGCGACGAGTTCAAGGGCTACGCCGACGCCAAGAAAACCAAGGCCGCCCCCGCGGCCCCGCTGATCTGATTAAGCAAAAAGACGCGAAGACGCCAAGACCTGAGCCAAGACCGAAGACGTAATACCTAATACCTAAATCCTAAAACCAGCCTTTCATTCGACCTTCGCGCCTTTGCGTCTTTGCGCTTAAAAACACCTTACCGAGATGATCGCCCAGCCCAAACCCGACCTCGTCACCGTCAATATTGACGGCAAGGAGATCGCCGTGCCGAAGGGCACCAACGTGATCGAGGCCGCCCGCCTCGTGAACGTTGACGTGCCGCATTTCTGCTACCACCCGAAGCTCACGGTGGTGGGCAACTGCCGGATGTGCCTCATCGAAATGGGCATGCCCGCCGTCGATCCCGCCACCAAGGCGCCGATCATGGATCCGGCCACGGGCAAGCAGAAGATCAACTGGATCCCGCGTCCGCAAATCGGCTGCGGCACGAACGTCTCGCCCGGCCTGCACATTCGCACGACCTCCCAGATGGTGAAGGATGCCCGCGAGGGCGTCATGGAGTTCCTCCTCATCAACCACCCGCTCGACTGCCCGATCTGCGACCAGGCCGGCGAGTGCATGCTCCAGGAACAGGCCACGGGCTACGGCCGCGGGTATTCGCGCTTCATCGAGCAAAAGAACGTGAAGCCGAAGCGCACCCAACTCGGGCCGCGCGTCATGCTCGACGACGAGCGCTGCATCCTCTGCTCCCGCTGCATCCGGTTCTCCAAGGAAATCGCCAGGGACGACGTCCTCGGCTTCATCGACCGCGGCAGCTACAGCACGCTCACCTGCTATCCCGGCAAGGAGCTGAAGAACAATTACTCGCTCAACACCGTCGACATCTGCCCCGTCGGCGCGCTCACGAGCACGGACTTCCGCTTCAAGATGCGCGTCTGGTTCCTCAAGCAGACGAACAGCATCGATCCCGAGTCGAGTGTCGGCGCCAACACCGTCGTCTGGTCTCGCGAGGGCGTCATCTACCGCATCACCCCGCGCCGCAACGACGCCGTGAACGACACGTGGATGACCGACTCCGGCCGCGCCCTCTACAAGCACGTGCAGTCGCCCGACCGCCTCACGGCCCTCAAGGTCAACGGCGCCGACAGCACGCTCGATGGCGCCATCAACGCCGCCGCTGAATTATTCACAGTTGGGCCAACCGTCCCTGGTGAGCAGGCACAATCCGCCATCGCCGTCGTCGGTTCCGGCCGCAGCTCCGTTGAGGAACAGTGGGTCACCAGGCAGCTCGCCACCGCGCTCAAGGCCTCCACCCATCTCGTCAGCCGGGTGGGGGAGGGTGACAAGCTCCTGCTCTCCGCCGACCGCAACCCAAATGTCCGCGGCGCCCTCGTCACCGGCCTGATCTCCGCGCTGCCGGCCCCGAAGCTTACCGAGCTCGCCGCCGCAATTGATGCCGGCAAGATCAAAACCGTGATCTCCGTCGGTGAAGACCTGACCGCAGCCGGCCTGACCGCCGCGCAGCTCGCAAAGGTCGCCATCGTCTACCTCGGCACGCACGCCAACGCCACCAGCGCCGCTGCCAGGGTGGTCATCCCGACGCTTCATCAGTTCGAGAAGAGCGGCTCGTTCGTGAACCAGCAGTTCCGCCTGCAGAAATTCCAGAAGGCCGTCCCCGGCGTGGCCGGCGCCACCGACGACCTCGTGGTCCTCGCCAAGCTAGCCACCGCCGCCGGTGCCAGTTCGGTCTCAGGAGATCTGAGCCAGGTCTGGCAGGCATTGGCCGCCAGCGTACCCGCGCTCGGCACGGCCACCTTTGCCTCCATTCCCGAGGCCGGCCTCCTGCTCGACGGCACGCCGTTCGCCGCGCAGCCCTTCATCGAGGGCGAGACCCTTCATTATAAACCGGCCGCCAAGACGACCGCTGCCTGACATGTTCGACTTCTTCTTCAACCTCCCCCCGCTGATTCAAGGCCTGCTGAAGGGCTTGGCGGTGATCTGCGTGATCTTCCCGATCGCCGGCGCCTGCTCGATGGCCGAGCGCAAGATCGCCGCCTGGGTGCAGGACCGTCCCGGTCCCAACCGGGCCATCGTGCCGTGGTTTGCCTGGATTCCGTTCCTCGGCCGGTTTCTCCAACGGCTCGGCGTGTTCCACGTCCTGGCCGACGGCGGCAAGATGCTCTTTAAGGAGGACTCGCTGCCGGGTCACGTGCGCAAGTTTTACTTCGTCCTCGCCCCCATCCTCGCGATGATCCCCGCCCTCACCACGGTCACCGTGGTGCCCTTCGGCGCCTACCTCGCGGCGACCGGCGAGATCGTGCCGCTGGGCCTGGCGCCGCTCGATGTCGGCATCCTCGCGGTGTTCGCCGTCGCCTCGCTGGGCGTCTACTCCCTCATCCTCGCCGGCTGGGCCTCGAATTCCAAGTATCCCGCCCTCGGCAGCGTGCGCGCCTCCGCGCAACTCATCTCCTACGAGCTCTCGATGACCCTGTCGGTGCTCCCGGTTTTCCTCTGGATCAACGCCCCCGGCCGCGATGCCACTTTGGGCTTTGCGCGGGTCGTCGAATTCCAGAGCCAGTCCGGCTTCCTCGGCGGCATGTGGTTCATCTTCCTCATGCCCCTCTCGGCCTTCATCTTCATGGTGGCCCTCTACGCCGAGACGAACCGCCAGCCCTTCGACACCATCGAGTCCGAGGCCGACCTCGTGGGCAGCTTCCACACCGAATACGGTGCCTTCAAGTGGGGCCTCTTCTTTGTGGCGGAATACTCGCACATGATCGTTGGCTCGGCGGTGTTCACGCTCCTCTTCCTCGGCGGCTGGAACCCGCTGCCGTGGGTGTCACTCGCCACTTGGGTGGGCTGGGTCCACGACTTCACCGGCTGGGCCTGGCTCGTGCATCCGCTGGCCGTCGGCCTGTTCTCGATCGCCATCTTCCTCGTGAAGGTGCTGATCCTGATCTTCGTCTTCATGTGGGTGCGCTGGACCGTGCCGCGGTTCCGCTACGACCAGGTCATGAAACTTGGCTGGCAGAAGCTCCTCCCCCTCGCGATCGGCAACCTGATCTTCTACGCCATCGCCATCGCGATCATCCAGAAATGAAAACGTTGAAGCGCAAAGACGCCAAGTCGCTAAGGTCGATCCAGAAGGACTTTGGATGGATTGGCTTTGCTCCGGCCTTCGCGCCTTCGCGTCTTCGCGCTTAAAAAATCTCCCGACCAATGGCCGTCATCCCTCTCGAACGCAAACCGCTCACCTTCGCCGAGCGCACCTACATCCCCCAGGTCCTGGGCGGCCTGTGGGTGACCATTCGGCACCTGGTGCGCAAGAAGCAGACCCTCGAGTATCCCGAGCAGCGGCCCGCCATCCCGCCCGGCTACCGCGGCGTGCCCACCCTGGTGCGCGATCCCCACGGCCGGGAGAAGTGTGTCTCCTGCCAGCTCTGCGAATTCGTCTGCCCGCCGAAGGCCATCCGCATCACTCCCGGCGAGATTCCCGCCGACGCCCCGACCGCGCACGTCGAGAAGGCGCCCAAGGCCTTCGAGATCGACATGCTGCGGTGCATCTACTGCGGCCTCTGCCAGGAAGTCTGCCCCGAGGAGGCGATCTTCCTCCAGAACCAGTTCTCGATGACCGGCTACACCCGCGCCGAGATGGTCAACGACAAGGCCCGCCTCTACGAACTCGGCGGCACGCTCCCCGATGCGCATTTCAAATGGGACCGGAAGAAAACCGCCGCCGAGCACGGCAACGCCCACTGAGCCATGAACGCTGATTTCATGTTCTACCTCTTTTCCGCCCTCACGGTCGCCGCCGCGGTCGGGGTGGTGTTCAACAAGAACACCATCAACGCCGCGATGTGCTTCCTGCTGAGCCTCGTCGGCCTCGCCGGCCTGTTCGTCCTCCTCGAGGCCTACCTCCTGGCCGTGCTGCTAGTCTTCGTCTACGCCGGCGCGGTGGTCGCGATGTTCCTTTTCATCGTCATGTTGCTCGACCTGCAGGGCGGCAAGCGCCCGCCGTTCACGCCCGCCACCAGTCTCGCCGCCGCCGTGGCAGCGGCCCTCATCGCCCTCGGCCTGCTGTCCTTCCACACCCACGGCCGCATCGCCGCGGAGCTGCCGGCCGGACCCGGGGTGGGCGCCACGTTGAAAGGCTACGCCTACGCCCTCTTCACCACCTACCTGCTGCCCGTGCAGATCGTCGGCTTCCTGCTCCTCATCGCCATGCTCGGCGTCATCGTGATCAGCAAAAAGTTCGACGGAGCGGAGGACCGCAAATGAACCCCGGCCTCAACGACTACCTCTTCCTCAGCGCGCTGCTCTTCGCCCTCGGTTTCTTCGGCGTGCTCCTGCGCAAGAACACCCTCGTGATCTACATGTGCCTCGAGCTCATGCTCACGGCCTCGACCCTCGCGCTGGTCGCCTTCTCCCGCTACAACGGCACGATGGACGGCAACGTCTTCGTGTTCTTCATCCTGACCGTCGCCGCCGCCGAGGTCGCGGTCGGCCTCGCCATCATCGTCGCCCTCTTCCGGGCCCGCCAGACGGTGCAGGTGGATGAACTCAACGCCCTGAAGCACTGACGCCATGACGCCGGTCACCCAAGCCCTTCTCGTCCTCCTGCTGCCGCTGGCCTCCGCCGCGGTCATCGCCCTGTTCCTGCGCCGCCAGGGCCAGCTCGCGACCATGGTCTCCGTGACCGCCGCCGCCGCGCTCGCCGGGCTGTCGCTCAGCCTCATCTTCGGCGGCGACCGCTTCACCGCCTCCATGGAGTGGCTGCGCTTCGGCACCTTCGCGATCTCGCTCGGCTTCAAGTTCGACGACCTCGCGGCCGTGATGCTCTTCGTCGTCAGCTTCGTCGGCTTCTTCATCCATCTCTTCAGCACCGGCTACATGCATGACGATCCGGCCCGGGCGCGTTACTTCGGCGGCCTGTCCATCTTCATGTTCGCGATGCTCGGCATCGTTTTCGCCGACAATCTTTTCATGATGTTCATCTTCTGGGAGCTGGTCGGTTTCAGCTCCTACCTGCTGATCGGACACTGGCACGAAAGGAAGTCCGCCAGCGACGCCGCGAAGAAGGCCTTCATCGTCAACCGCGTGGGCGACTTCGGTTTCCTGCTCGGCATCATCATGTGCTACGCGGTGCACGGCACGGTCAACCTGACCGAGCTCGCC
>JBIJDP010000169.1:0-5677 GCA_044344065.1 Opitutaceae bacterium | reverse complement strand
GGATGAGACGCTCTCCGTCACCGACTTCGCCTTCAACCGCATCGAGCGCCTCCGCGCCGACACCGCCACGCGCCTGTCGAAGCTGACTTAGGTCGGAAGGCGGAAAATAGACTAAGCGCGAAGACGCGAAGACGCAAAGGCGCGAAGGACGGAGCCAGGAGTGCAGTTTGCACCCACTGCATTACCTTCGCGCAGATCTTCGCGACTTGGCGTCTTCGCGCTTAACTCCGCTCTGCCGCGTAGGCGCGGGCGAGCAGGACCACGGGATGCAGGACGGCGGTCATGGTGTCGCCGTTCTGCTTGAGGCTGTTTTCGATCTGGAGGTGGCACCCGGGGTTCGCGGTCGCCACGACGCTGGCACCCGTGGCCTGGAGGTTCACCGTCTTGCGCTGCTGCAACCGCGCGGCGGTCTCCGGCTGGGTGATGTTGTAGATGCCCGCACTGCCGCAGCACCACGTCGCCTCGGCGCACTCCCGCAATTCAATCCCCGGCAGGGCGCGCAAAATCTCCCGCGGCTGCGCGCTCACCTTCTGTCCGTGGCAGAGGTGGCAGGACTCGAGATAAGTCAGCGCCGTGGGCGCTGACTTATCTCGAACGCTGAACGCTGAACTTTTAACGTTTAACGCTGAAGTATTTCCCACCGCGCCTCCGGCGCTCTGTTCGTTGAGCGTTAAATGTTGAGCGTTAAGCGTTGAGCGTTCTTCCGGAGCCGCCGGCCGCCGGAAGCCGATTTCCACCAGCCATTCGTGCACATCCTTCAGTTTCCGCGACCACTCCCCCGCCTTGGCGGCGTACACCGGATCATCGGCCAGCAGGTGGCCGTAGTGCCGCAGGTGCGAGCCGCATCCGCCGGCGTTGGAGATGACGGCGTCGACCTGGAACGGGTCGATCAGGTCGAGCTGGCGCCGGGCGAGTTCCCGGGCCGAATCAACGTCACCATTGTGCGCATGCAGCGAACCGCAGCAGGGCTGGACCGGCGGCGTGCACACCTCGCAGCCGTTCTCGATCAGGACGTCCACGGTGGCGCGGTTGATCTCGCTGAAGATCAGGTCCTGCACGCAGCCCGTGAGCACCGCGACGCGATAACGCTTGGCGCCGCGGGCCGCTTCCACCGGCGCGATGAGCTGGTGCGAGAATCTGGCCCGGATCACCGGAGTCTGCGGCTCGAGTTCTCCCAACCGCCCCGGCAGGAGCTTGATCAGCCCTGTCTTCCGGGCGAAACCCTGCAGGCCGCTCACCTGCCACAGCCAGATCAAACGTCCGACCCAGCGCAGCAATCGCGGCCGGGTGAAGATCAGCCGCAGCGCGAACCAGCGGATCGCGTCGCGTTTCGGCGAGTCGAGCACGCCCTGGCGTTCCACCTCGATGCGCGCGGTCTCGAAGAGTTCCGCGTAGTTGACCCCGGCCGGGCAGGCCGTGGTGCAGGCGAGGCAGCCCAGGCAGTAGTACATCTCCTCGCCGAAGCTCTTCGACACCTCGAGTTCGCCGTCCGCGATCGCCCGCATCAGCGCGATGCGCCCACGAGGCGAATGCCGCTCCCGCCCGGTTTCCGCGTAGGTCGGGCAGGTCGGGAGACACATGCCGCAATGCATGCATTGCTGGAGGATGGAATAGTCCATCTTCGCCAGCAGATTCCCTGGTGCGGCATGCTCACTGGGAGAACGCTTAACGTTTAACGCTGAACTTTTAACGCTCAAGTGACGACCCCTCCTCGATTGCGCTGGGCCGTGCGGATGCTGCTGGCGAAGATACGAACGAGTTCGTCGGCCTCGTTAAGCAAACCGTCCAGCAGGTTGGGCCGGGTGATAAGCTCCGCGCGCTGCACCAGCCGCAGCCATCGCCGGCTTTCGCGCAGCTCCTTGTAACAGACTTTTAATTTGTGAATGAAATCGTCCCGCGATTCCGCGCCTTCCGCCTCGCCGTGGTGGCCAAACGGAGACGTTCCAGAACGCAACAGTTGGTCGGTAATGTGATTGCCGGCACGGCTGCGTTTCATCGATTCCGACACCCGGATTATCCGGGCCGCAAACTCCAGCAAACGCTCTTCCAGGTTGAACTTAGTCAATTGCATGCCCTTGAGCGTTAAGCGTTAAACGTTAAGCGTTAAGTGTTTATTTCTGCTCAAAGATCTTCCCCGGATTCAGTATGCCCTCCGGATCCAGCGTCCGCTTGACCGCCTCGAGCAGCCGGTAGCTGTCCTCGCCATACTGCTGCTTCAAATACGCGCGCTTCGCCAAACCCACGCCGTGCTCGCCGGTGATCGTGCCGCCGAGGCTGAGGGCGTAATCAAATATCTCCTTCATCGCCGCTTCCACGCGATGCATCTCCGCGGTGTCGCGCTCGTTGGTCAGAAAGGTCGGGTGGAGGTTGCCGTCGCCGAAATGGCCGAAGGTCGCGATGTCGAGCTGGTGCTTCGCCGCTGTCTGCTGGATGAAGCGGATCATCTTCGCCAGCTCGCTGCGGGGCACGGTGGCGTCCTCCAGGATCGTGGTCGGCTTGAGCCGCGCCAGCGCGGAAAAAGCGCTGCGTCGCGCGGTCGCCAGTTTCGCGGCCTCGGTAGCGTTGGCGGCGCGCTTCACTGAGGTCGCGCCGTTGGCCTTGGCCAGGGCCTCGATCCGCACCGCCTCATCCTCGGCCGCGGCCGGGTGGCCATCCGTCTCGATCAGCAACAGCGCCTCGGCGTCGAGGGGTAGGCCGACCTTCGCGAAATCCTCCACGCAGCGGATGGTCTTGCGGTCGAGAAACTCCAGGGTGCAGGGAATGATCTTCGCCGCGATGATGGCGGACACGGTCTCGGCCGCGGCATCCATCTGCGCGTAGGTCGCCAGCAGGGTCTGGCGCGCGGCGGGCTTGGGCAGGAGTTTCAGCAGGACCTTGGTGATCACACCGAGCGTGCCCTCGCTGCCGATGAAGAGGTCGCGGAGATTGTAGCCGGCGACATCCTTCACGCACTTGTTGCCGAGCCAGCAGATGGAACCGTCGGCCAAAACCACCTCGAGCCCCATGACATAGTTGCGGGTGACGCCGTACTTGAGTCCGCGCAGTCCGCCGGCGTTTTCGGCCACATTGCCGCCGATGGTGCTGATCTTCATCGAGCCGGGATCGGGCGGGTAGAACAATCCCGCCGCGTCGGCGGTGTCGAAGATCCGCTGGGTCACCACGCCGGGTTCGACCAGCATGGTCAGGTTCTTCTCGTCCACCTCGAGGATGCGGGCGAGCTTGAGCACGCACAGCACCAGCGCCCCGGCGACGGGCACGCTGCCGCCGCTCAGGCCGGTGCCCGAGCCCCGCGTGACCACCGGTGTGCGCTGCTCGCGCGCCAGTTTCAAAATGGCGGCGATTTCCCCGGCTGTGCGCGGAAAAACCACCGCCCGCGGCAGCTGCTTCAGCGCCGCGGTGCCGTCGAAGCCGTAGGGGATGAGGTCCTCTTTGGACGTGAGGACATTGTCGGGACCAAGCAGGCGGATGAGGGCGTCAATCATGGCGGCGGAAAGTTTTAACCACGGATTTCACGGATGGGATGGACTGAGGATGGCCACAGACGGCACAAGAAGCACATAAGGATCCAATCATTGGAACAGGAGGAAGCAGAGAAAACAGAGGTTAGGAAACAGGCTCTCCGCTCCCTCTGCTTCCTCCTGTGAAATAGTTTGAGACCTGATGTGGCGATTGCCTTGGCTCAATCCGTGTCATCCGTGAAATCCGTGGTTAAAGGTATTCAAGGTATTCAACGATAGCCGTACCGCGCGCCGAGGGCGAGGCAGTCGGCGACCGGGGCGATGGATTCCGAGCAGGATGGGTGGCGCAGCGAGGCGGCGGCGGCGCAGACGCCGAGTTCCAGGCCCCGGACGATCGGCCAGTGCTCGTGGAGGCCGTAGAGCACGCCGGCGGCAAACGCATCGCCCGCCCCCACGGTGCCGGCCACCTCCACGGGCGGCAGGCGGACGCTGCCCTGATGGCACACGACGCCGTTCCGGCCGACGGCGCACGCGCCCTCGGGATAGTGCAGGATCACCCACTCGCGCACGCCGGCCGCGAGCAGGGCGCGACCGGCCGCCTCCACCTGGTTGCGATTCAACGCGTCCCCGCGGCCCAGCGTGCAACCGGTGAGTTTCTCCGCCTCGAAGTCGTTGGTGAACAGCACGTCGGCCTGCGGCAGCACCGGGAGCACGACCGACTTGAACCGGTCGCTGTTCTCGCTCACGCAATCAAGCGCGGTCTTCAATCCCGCCGCCCGCGCCCGTTGCAACACGGCAGCGGCCCGCGGTACGCCGTGCTCGTCGGGCGCATCCAGCGCGTCGAGCAGCAGCAGGTAGGCGAGGTAGAAGTATCTGGCCTGCACGCCGCTGAAATCAAAATGCTCCGGCCCGAGCAACGCATTGGCGCCGCGATGGTGGAAGAATGTCCGCCGCCCGGTGCCGCTGACCGTCATCACGTCGGTGTAGCTCGTGTTTGCCACCGGATGCGTGTGGAGCCGTGTGCGGTCGATGCCGTGGGCATCGCAGTCCGACTGGATGGCGCGGCCGTTGTCGTCGTCCCCCACGAGGCCGAGGCCGGCCAGCGGGAAAGCCGCCCGCATACGGGCCAGCGCCTTGAGGACGTTGTAGGGGCCGCCGCCATTGCCGGCGGTCTGGCTGGTGATGCTGACCAGGCCGTCCTGTGGCGGCCACGAATCAATGAGCTTCACATGATCAATGAGCCAGTTGCCGGCGGCGAGAATTCCAGAGCGCATGGGAGGGGAGCGTTATTTTTTAACCACGGATTTCACAGATGGCACGGATACAAACCAAGGCATGGCCACAAGAGGCACAAAAGATACAGTAACAATCAGGGTCCGGACATAATCAATAAGCCATAAGCAATAACCAATAAGCGATGCCCCATCCGTGGTCAAAAATCACTTTTCCGAAATGAGCCGGATGGCGGCGGGTTCGTCTTCCTCGAGGCCGGGGAAGCGGCCGATGTCGGGATTGAGGAAGAAGTTGTCGTGCAAGTCGTCGTTGGCGGTCGACACCTCGCTGATGATGCATTCGTCGCTGGTCGGGTAGAACGCGTGCCACACGCCGGGCACCAGCGTGACGCGCGAGCCCGCCGGCAGGGCGAAGGGTGCGCCCGTTTGCAGGGTGGCCGGGACGCCGTTGACCGGCACCGACAGCGTCGGGGGCAATTCCGCGCCCTGCACCGGCTTTTTCGGCCAAAGCTGGAGGGTGAGCTCGCCGCTGCGGCAGATGATGTCCTCTTTCTTCTTCGCATGCGTATGGCACGGCGTGGTCTGGCCGCGGCGCGCATACATGAGCTTTTCACAATACTCCGGCTCGGTCGCGAGGTTGATGAGGGTGAGCCCGAAGCGCGGAAAATCGCGCAGGCCGAAGTCGGTGATGTCCCAGCGGGGCGCGGGCGGGAGCGCCCAGTGATGCCGGGCGAAACAGGCCGTGGCCTGCCGGTAGATGGCGTTGATTTCGGAGCGTTTCATGGCGAGGGATGCAGGAAGGAAAGGTCCACGGAGTGGCGCACGGATTTGCCCGAGGTGGCGCGCAATACCACGTGATCGCCGTGGAAACTGATCGTGCGCACCGTGTCGAATCCGCGCGGGATGGCCGCGACGGCCATGATGTAGGGCACGACCAGCGGCCGGCGCGGATCGAGCCGCACGGCGGTCGGAATGCCGCGCCGCGAC
>JBIJDP010000168.1:0-5682 GCA_044344065.1 Opitutaceae bacterium | reverse complement strand
CACCGCACAGGCGTCCGGGATGCGGCCGCAGGCCAGCATCCACGGAATGGCGTCGGCACATTGGACATCGCGGCCGGGAGCGGAGGGATCGGGATTCATGCGTGAATAGGTTCGCAAGCCGGTCAGTGGGATTACGCAGCGCCTTACTTTAAACGGTCAGCGCATCAACCGCGGCATCCTGATACCAATAGGTGACGATGCCAAAACGCACCTGCCCGTTGCCCTCGGCCCGGGCCGCCTTCAACTGCTCGTTGTTGATCTCATGCCGGTAGTTGATGCGGGCCCGCAGCGACGTGGTGAACCGTACCGGGTCGTTGAGCAGAAAACGGTAGCAGGCGAGCCGGGTCTCGCCGTCCTCGTCGGCGAGGTAGGTCGTCCCCGAGTGGTTGTCGGCCCACACCTTGTGCCAGCTCCAGCTGAAGCCGAAGAAATCCTCCGTGCCGAGATAGTTGCAGGCCGGCGTCGCGGCTCCGTCCACGTAGAATTCATCGTTGCCCTCGCAGATGCCCTGCTTGTCGGCAAAGTGCGGACACCGGCTCACCGCCGTGAGATGGCAGCCCAGAAAGTGCCCGCGACCCCGTGTATCGAGCAGCGGCACCTCGTCGTCGGGAAGATTCACGGTGCGGTCGAACCACCTGGCATGAAAGTAGGCGGTATCCGTCTCCCAGGCTGGCAAGGCCTCGGCCGTCACATAGCCGTAGCCCTCGACTTTCCGGTCGGTGGTGTTCACCAGCGTGAATTCCACTCCTTGGCGGAATGGCATCGGCAGGTAGCAGAAAAGCGAATTCGTCGGCCGCTTTGCCATCACGAGGCTGGCGTAGTGCAGCGACTGGCTGCCGAAGGAATCGCAGAAAAAGTCGCCGACCGGCGCATGCACGGAGGCGAAGGGCTGCCCGTCATAGCGCACCTCGAGGAAAACCCCGCGCGACAGCAGCGCCCGGTCGCCGCCCTCGATGTTGAGCGTCAGGTGAATGGTTCGCACCACCCCGGGTCCGGCAAAGCGGCCCAGTTCCACCCGGCCATGCGGCGCGAGGTCGGGCAAGTCCGGATAAGCATCCCAATGCCAGAGGCTGTTTTGCATCAGCGACCGGCCGGGCTGCAGCTTGCAGAGATCAGCAGGGTTCATGGGAAAAATCCGCCAACTACCTTGTCATTCTGAGCGCCGCGAAGAATCCCGTGCGTGCAGGTCGAAGCCCTCGGGCAACATGCACTGGATTAGATCCGTGTCGCCTGTGGCTCGGTAGCTTCACTGCGTTCAGAATGACAATCCGAGGCTTGGGATCGGCGCCTACAACTCCACGTTGTGGCGGTTGTGGTCCGCCGCGTCCTGGGCGACCAGGGTGGCGCGGCTGGCGCGGAAGGCCTCGGCCATGGTGAGGCCGGAGCCGGGCCGCCCGTGCATCTCGTCGAGGAAGGCCGTGAGGTAGCCGCCGGGATTCGGCGCCGCGATTGGCACCGTGCGACCGGCGGTTTCGCCTTCCTTGTACACCGTGATCTCCTTCGAGGTGAGGCTGGTCTCCAGCACACCCCGGCTGCCCCAGAGCGTGAGGCGCCAGTACAGCGGCAGCGTGTACGCGTGGCTGTCGGGCGAGAAGTAGGAGACGTCGCAGATCACCCCCGCGCCGTTGGCCAGCTCGAGCATGCACTGCCCGGCGTTGGCGAAATGCGACCCGGCCGGCACCCCGGCCGCCCACACGCGGGCAGCGTTGACCCGCCGGATTTCCTGCCCGGTGACCCACGGGATCACGTCGAAACCGTGCACGGCGATGTCGCTGATCGTGCCGCCATGCTTGCCCGCCTCGTGGTACCAGCCGGCGCGCTTCCCGGTGAACAGCGGGTGCTGCCCGCCCAGCGCGACCGCGCGGATTTCGCCGATCTCGCCGGCGCGCACCAGTTCGCGCACCTTGATGAAGACGCCTGAATCCCGCATATCGAGCATCAGCCCGACGGTGAGTTTCCGGGTGGCGGCGAGTTTCACGATCTCGTCGTACTCGGCGAGCGACGTGCACATGGGCTTGTCGGCCAGCACGTGGCGGCCGGCCTTGAGGCAGTCGATGACGATCCGGCCGCGCTTGACGAACCAGTCGCCCACGACGACCGCGTCGCAGGACACCTTGGCCAGCATGTCACGGTAGTCGGTGTGCGTGAGGTTCACGCGCTTGTCGCCGGCCAGCTTTTCCCGCGTGGCCGCGTCCTCCTCGCACATGGCGACAACCTCAATGTCGGGGTGGGCCGTCGCCCGGGCGACGAGATCCCAGATATGGGGGTGCTGAAAGCCGATGAAGGTGAAGCGCGTTTTCATGGGGAGAAGTCGGATGAACCTAACGGGACCGCGGATGAGGTCGAGGTTTTGCTAGGCTGGCTGAAGATCGTCGCGCGCATTGATGGACTTGATTGACGACATGGACTGGATGGACGCGGACTGAAATCTCAGGTCCATCAAGTCCATCTCGTCCATCCCTTCACCCCGGCCGGCCGCCGTACTCCCGGCAGATTTCCGCGACGAGCTTGATGCGCTCCCACTTGGTCGTGATCGCGGTCTGGCAGGCCGCCGCGAACACAAAGCTGTCGAGCCCGCGCAGGCGCGGGAGAAAATCATCATAAAAGCACCGTACCTCGTCATCCGTCATAAGCACCTGCTCGCGGGCGGAAAACCCACCGTCGTAGATGAAGCCCTTGGGCATCGCATGGGCATCCTCCACGGTCCAGTCGCCAAACGGCGGGTGCGCCATGCCATCCAGCCCGTCGAGCCCCGCCGCGATGAAGGCGGGAATGAGCCGGTGCAGCTTGCCGCAGGCATGCACCATCACGCGCTTGCCGTGGGCGTGAAACAAATCCGTGGCTTCACGGATGTACCGCACCCAGTAGCGTTCGACGATCCCGCCCGGTGGATAAAAAGGCGCATCCACGTTGTCCGCGCCGAAGCATACAACCTCGATGCGCGGATCCACCGCCATCTCCTGGATCACCGGCCAAAGGCGGCTCCAGTACAGGTCGCACACCTCCTGCGCTTCGTCCGGGTAATCCATGATGAACAGGCACGCCCCATCGAGGCCGAAGTCGATGTGCAGACGCTTGAGCGGCGTGTGCGGCAGCGACCCCATCACCACGCCGTCGTCGCCAATGAGCCGCCGGGTCTGATCATAGATGTCCTGGTCCCAGCTGTAAGTCAGGTGCTCCAGAAACCAGCGGTAGGCGCGCCGGTCCTGCGCCCAGTCCTTCACGAGATCCTCGACCGCGTAGGTTGAGGTGTACTGGGTCTGCTCCTCGGTGCGCCGCGTCAGCGTGCCATGGGGCGTGCGCAGCATGTCGGTGGTGCAAGGGCCGAGCGGACCGGTCTCGGTCCGGGTCTGCCACGCCGCGCCCTCAAGGCGCTCCAGCACCCCGGCCGGATTCCGGGTGAACAGGTCGCAGCCCAGGTGCCGCATCACCTCGGTCTGGGTTTGCATGTGCGCCAGCTCGGGGGGCAGGGTCCCGAATTTCCTGTGGTGCAGATGCCACTGCCCGACGTTGAGTGCACAGGGCACCCAAGCGGGCTTTTCGCCACGGACGACCCGTAGAAGATTCTCACGTTTGGTCATGAAAGTGGGAGCGCGACCGCCCTCGGTCGCAATCGACCGCCATCACACACGATCTTACGCCCTTTAAATTTAATGCTTCGCCGCGGTTTCATCTCTTCATTCCCTCCGCCGGCACCGAGTAAATCTGCCGCACACCAGAGCAATCGGACGTGAACAGCACTTCCTGCTGGTCGGGGGTGAGCACGGGATGCGGATGATTGTCCTGCGTGTGCCATGAGGTGTCGCTCACGCACAGCGGCACGACCTCCATCGTGCCGCGTTCCCAGTCGAGGTTGAGTCGCGAGATCAGGTTGCCGCGGCGCTGCTGCTGGCCGGCTTCGTTGGCGATCGCGTCCGTGATCACAAAGTTCCCCGCCCGGCTCGGGAAGAAATGGCCGTAGAACGAGGGACGGTCGCGCGGAAGGGAGATTTCCTGCAACGGGGCGCCGGGATCGACGGGCGCCCGGCCGACAAACTGCTCGGGGTATTCGCCCGCATCCCAGCGCACGCCGTGGTAGATGACCGCCTCGCCATTCTCCTGCCACACCTCGTGCGCCACATCGTCGAGTCCAAGGTCGGGCGAGACGCGATACCGGATCGGACGGCCTTCGCGACGGACTTTCACGCGCTCGCCGCCGTCGGCCTTCAGCCAGATCCTCTCCACGCCGAGCGGCCACGTCCATTCGTGGTTGTAGAGCACGAGATCGCGGCGGCGCGGATGATACTGCACATGGGTCACCCAGGCAGGCTCCTCCCAGCGCAGCGTGGTTTTACCTGACGCCAGCTCCACCTCGACCAAACGGGTGGTGAGCCCGTGCCGTGCATAATTCTCCGACATCTCGCGGTTGCCCTGGCGCACCGCGCCGAAAGCCAGGATGCGCCGGTCGGCGAGGCTCAGGAGCATGTGCTCACCGGCGGCATCGAGATGGGTGTAGCCCACCGTGCGGTCCGGTGGAATTTCGAGGATCGTCCGGCGGCGGCCATCCAGCAGGCTGACGCCGTCGAGCTGACCCCACCCATCCTCGCGGCCCCACACAAAGTAAAGATTGCCCGACGCCGCGTGCAGGCACGGGCTGGATTTGTTCAGTCCGTGCGTGGCAACGGTGCCGTTGAACAGATAATCCTGCTTCGGGTCGGCCGAGCGCGGACGGGCGAAATACGGATAGGCCTGCATCGCCGGTCCGGGAAAAACCGCCAGGGGTTCCATCTTGCCCGTGGCGCGGTCGATACGGGCGAGGCTGGCGCCCTCGGGGTGAGTCGACCAGGCGTTGGTGATCGCCGACAGGGTGCCGCCATCCGCAGAGACGCTGTACGTGGTGAAATAAAGCAGCTGGCAGTTCGCCGTGCGCGGGGATTCGGGGCGGGCGGAATGCATGGGACCGGGAGCAGGCGATAGCAGCGGGACGACGGTGGCGCCAGAGTTATCCGGCAATTTCAGGCTTAGGTGATCGTGAGCCTGACGGGTCTCTCGCGGAGACGCGGAGGGCGCGGAGAAAAACTATACCGTCCCCGCGTACTCCGCGCCTCCGCGAGAGCCCAGTGAATCATGCGAAAACGGGAATTATGGAACGCCGGTGGCAAAAACGTCCTACTTCTGCGGCTCCGCCCCGACGGTCACGACCGTGCCGCTGAAGAGCGGCCGGCTCTTCTTCATGGACTTGGCCACGCCCCAGCCGAGCGGAATGGCCACCATGAGCCAGACAATGATCAACTTGATTTTCATGACTTGAGGTGGTGACGCGGATGCACGGGACGCACGGACAAATTGCAGACCAGGCCCACCAGGAGCAACCCGGCCATCAGATAAAGCGTGGTGTTGTAGGCCTCGCCGGCCGGAACCCCGGCCGCACGCTGGGCCGCGGACAGCCGGTCCACGAGCTGCGGCCCGACGATGGCGGCCACCGACCAGGCCGTAAGCACACGCCCCGTGATGGCGCCCACCTGGTACGCCCCGAACATGTCCCGCAGGTATGCCGGCAGCGTGGAGAAGCCGCCGCCATACATCGAGATGATGCAACCGGTGAGTGCGACAAAGACCGCCAGATGGCCCGTGCCCTGCGTCCATGGCACCATGAGATACAAGGCCGCCCCGAGCACGCACTAGATGCAGTACACACCGCGC
>JBIJDP010000167.1:0-5685 GCA_044344065.1 Opitutaceae bacterium | reverse complement strand
GCTATGTGCCGGGTTTCCTCCAGCCCATCGAAAACCGCGTGCTCATGACCAGCACCGGCATCCGCGCGCAGGTCGGCGTGAAACTCTTCGGCGACAGTCTCGACGCGCTGCAGGCCAAGGCCTTCGAGATCGAACGCGTGATCAACCGCGTCCAGGGCGCCACCGGCGTCGCGCCCTCCCGCGTGCAGGGCAAACCCTACCTGGAGATCGGCGTCCGCCGGGCCGAGCTCGCCCGCTACGGTCTCAACGTGGAGGAGGTGTTCCGCTACGTCGAAGCCGGCATTGGCGGCGTCACCGTCGGCACCACGATCAGGGGCCGCGAGCGCTGGCCCTTGCAGGTGCGTTTGGAACAGGCCGACCGCGGCGATATCGACCGCCTCGCCGACCTGCCCGTGCCCACGCCTTCCGGCGCCACGATCAAGCTCGGCCAGGTCGCCGACATCCGCCGCGTGGTCGGCCCCAACGAGATTGCCTCCGAAAACGGCCGCCTCCGCGTCTTCGTGCAGGCCAATGTGCGCGACCGCGACCTCGGCGGGTTCGTCAACGAGATCAAGGAGCGGATCGAAAGGGAGGTCCGCCTGGATCCCGGCATGAGCCTCGAATACTCGGGCCAGTACGAGCACCAGCTCCGCGCCCGCCAGACGCTGCTCTACGTTTTCCCTGCCGTGATTTTGATCATCTTCGCGCTCCTCGTCGTGACCTTCCGTTCCGTATCCGAGGCCGCACATGTGATCCTCGCCGTGCCGTTCGCCCTCACCGGCGGCGTGCTCCTGCAGGCGTGGCTCGGCTTCAACTTCAGCGTCGCCGTCTGGGTCGGCTACATCGCCCTCTTCGGCACCGCGATCCAGACCGGCGTGGTCATGGTGGTGTACCTGGAAGAAGCGGTGCAGAAGGCGATGAAGACTGTAGCCGGGCTCGCTGAGCCCGGACCGGGGTCAACGACCCCGGCTACATTGACCCGTGAGCAACTCATCGCCGCCATCAAGGAAGGCGCGCGTCTCCGTCTCCGGCCCAAGGTCATGACCGTGGCTACCACGGTGGCGTCATTGCTGCCCATTTTCTGGAGCCACCGCACCGGCGTGGAGATCATGCAACCGCTGGCCGCCCCGGTCGTCGGCGGCATGCTGTCCAGTCTCGTGCACATCCTCGTCGTCACCCCCGTGATTTTCGCGTGGCTGCACGAGCGCAAACTCGCCAAATAATCCCCACCCCATGTCCACCCGTAGCGAGAAGCTTGCCTTGGAACTGAATACCCAGAGGCAGGCGTTCAAAGCCTTCCTCACCGCCCGCCTCGGCAGCGAAGCGGAGGCGGAGGATCTGCTCCAGAACAGCCTGGTGAAGGCCATGCACTACGCGGATGACGTCAGGGACGACGGCCGCGCCGCGGCGTGGTTTTATCGTGTGCTGCGCAACGCGGTCATTGATCACTACCGGTCCAATGCCGCCGGCCGGCGCCGGGACGATGCATTTAGCACACTCATCAACAGCCTCGGTGAGGACATCGCCGCAGCGCCCGCGTGGGAGCCGCAGTTGTGCAGCTGCCTGAATCCGATTGTCGCCTCCCTCAAGCCGCCGCAGGCCGAGTTGCTGCGCCGGGTCGATCTCAACGGCGAATCCGTCCAGCTCGTGGCGAAGGAACTCGGCCTGACCTCGAACCACGCCAGCGTCGTCCTGCACCGCGCCCGCAAGGAACTGCGGCTCCGGCTGGAGCGCTTCTGCGGCGCCTGCGCCAAGGGCAAGTGCCTCGACTGCGATTGCGACGCGGAGAAGGCGGATCCGGGAACCGCGAAGGGCGCGAAGAGGCGCTAAGGATTTGTTTTCAGATTTGCCACAAGGCATTGAAGCCCAGCTGTAGGAGCGGCTTTATGCCGCGACTGTGAGCGCATCATCGCGGCGTAAAGCCGCTCCTACAGGGAGACCGGCGTGCCCGCCCACCTGATGGAATTATTGTAAGATTCCATCTTCGGGTCCGTCTGCCGCCTGAACCCATCAATTCATGGCCAAACTCACCCAACCGTCCTCCGTTCCCTCCTGCGGCTGCAATCGCTGCAACTGCAACCGCGGCCCCCGCTGCCGCTGCCACGATTACAACGCCCTCATGGCCCTCGCCTTCTGGGACTATGCCCGGATGCTCCGCCTCCGCCGGTCCAAGTGAACCCTACTTTCATGGCTTTAACTATTCACCGGAGCATCACAGACTGGACGCCTGCATTCGCCATGCGCGCCCTTGAGCTCAAAATTCCACCCGTCGCCATGGGCTTGATCTTTGGCACCGCGATGTGGGCGGCCGCGCGCTATGCGCCGGTCTTCAGTTTTGTCCTGCCCGCGGGCCGGTTCATCGCGGCCGGACTGGCGGTGGCCGGCCTGGTCTTCGCCATTCTGGGGGTTGTCTCGTTCCGCCGGGCCGGGACCACCGTCAATCCCCTGCAGCCCGCGGCCGCCTCCAGCCTGGTCATTTCGGGCATCTACCGGCGGACGCGCAATCCGATGTATCTCGGTCTGCTGCTGGTGCTGTTGGGTTGGGGGGCGCTGCTCGCGAACGCACTCGCCTTTGTTTTCACCGCCGCGTTCATTTTCCTGATGAATCGACTCCAGATTCTGCCCGAGGAAAGAATTCTGGCCGCCCGTTTCGGGACCGCCTTCACCGACTATCAATCTGCCGTGCGCCGCTGGATCTGAGCGCCCCCATTTCAGTCCACCCACCTGCCATCCCATGGAATACTTGATTGGCTTCGGCCTGGCCCTGGCCGCTGCACTGTTCGCCCGTTTCACCGGACTGGAACGGGACCGTGCCTTCTATCCGACCGTGATGATCGTCATCGCCCTGACCTATGGCCTCTTTGCCGTCATCGGTGGTTCCATGTCGGCACTGGCCCTGGAGTCGGTGGCCATCGTTGGATTCATCCTGGTTTCGATCCTGGGCTTCAAGATCAACCAATGGTTCGTGGTCGCGGCCCTGGCCGCTCACGGAATATTTGATTTTTTCCATCCGCATCTGCTGACCAATCCCGGCGTACCCGTGTGGTGGCCGGGATTCTGCCTAACCTATGATGTCACCGCGGCCGGTTATCTGGCCTGGCTGCTGCGGCGTGGCCAAGCCACGGGTACGCCTTAATGTTGATGCCCCAAAGCAGAGACCCCTTGGTAGGTTTTTGGCTAGGGTCCGACCTCCCTCCTTCGCCCGGCCTACGGAGGGCAGGCCGGACGCTACCCGCGGCAACGTCACTTCTCAGGGCAATTCTCATTAATGCGCATCTTTCCCAAGCGGTGTAAGAAATCTCCATCGGACCCGTCTCTTCCGGTGAAGACTCCAAACCCATGAAACACGATCACTCCTCCCCCGCCCACGACCACGCCGGCCACAACCAGCCTGAGACCCCGGCTGCCGACACGCCGGTTTACATGGGGCTGCCCCACGAACGCTACCTGCGTCCGCGGTTTCTGGTGGCCGTCATCCTTACCCTGCCGGTGCTGTTCCTCTCGATGTCGCCGATGGTGTCGCACGACCTCTACGACTACCTCACCATGCGCGACTCGGCCTGGGTGCAGTTCGCCCTCACCACGCCGGTCTTCTTCTGGTGCGGCGCGCCGTTCATTCGGCGCTGGTGGAAATCCATCGTCGAGCGCGACACCAACATGTTCACGCTCACGGTCACGGGCACCGGCGCAGCCTATTTCTACAGTCTCGCCGCCGTGATCTTCTGGGAAAACTTCCCGCCGCAGTACTTTTCCCATCACGGCGGCCCGATCTACTTCGAAGGCACGGCTTTCATCACCACCATCGTCCTGCTTGGTCAGATCCTTGAACAGCGCGCCCATGCCCGCACCGATGCCGCGATCCGCACCCTCATGGATCTCGCTCCCAAGCTGGCCCATCGGCTCGACGCCAACGGCACCGAGGAAGATGTGGCGGCCGCGTCTATCCAACCCGGCGACCGCCTGCGCGTGCGGCCGGGCGAGCACCTGCCCGTGGATGGCGTCTTGCTCGAAGGCGGCGCCGAGGTGGACGAGTCCATGCTCACCGGCGAACCGCTGCCGGCCGCCAAATCCGCCGGCGATCCGCTCAGCGCCGGTACGCTCAACACCACCGGCACTTTCGTTTACCGGGCCGAACGCGTCGGCGCCGACACCCTGCTCGCCCAGATCGTCCGCCTCGTCGAACAGGCCGTCGAAAGCGAGGCCCCCATCGCCCGCCTCGCTGACCGCGTGTCGGCTTTCTTTGTGCCCGTCGTGCTCGCCATCGCCGTCATCAGCTTTTTCTCCTGGGGCCTGCTCGTGCCCGACCGCGGCTGGCTGCTCGGCCTGCTCAACGCTGTCGCTGTCCTCATCATCGCCTGCCCCTGCGCCCTGGGCCTGGCCACGCCGGTTTCCCTCGTCACCGGCATCGGCCGCGGCGCCCAGGCCGGCGTGCTGGTGAAGGATGCCGCCGCCCTCGAACGCCTCGCCGGCGCCGACACCCTGCTCATCGACAAGACCGGCACCCTGACTGCCGGCCGGCCCCAAGTGGTGGCGGTATTGCCGGCGGCGGGTCTTAGTGAAAAAGAGCTCCTCACCCTCACCGCCGCCGCCGAAGTTTCGAGCGAACACCCGCTGGCCCGCGTCATCGTGACCGCCGCGCAATCCCGCGGCCTGACCCTGCCCGCCGCCATGGGTTTCACCGCCCAACCCGGCGCCGGTGTCCGTGCCACGATCAACGGCCGGATGATCGAGGTAGGGCGGGACCGCTCGGCCCGCCGCGAATCCGATCCGGCGAGCCCGGCGGTCGCGCCCTACCCCCGGACGGCCACGGTCGTGGCCGTGACCATTGACGGCCAACCCGCCGGCACGATCGCCCTAGCCGACACGGTCAAGCTCACGACTCCGGCCGCCATCAGCGAACTGCAGCGCCTCGGTTTGCATGTGGTCATGGTCACCGGCGATCGCGAGGAGGCCGGCCAGGCACTGGCTGCCGAGTTGCATCTCGACGGCTACCACGCGGGCGTCACCCCGGCGCGCAAGCAGGAACTCGTCCGCGAGCACCAGGCCCGCGGCGAGCGCGTCATCTTCGCCGGCGACGGCCTCAACGATGCGCCTGCTCTCGCCGCCGCCGACGTCGGCATCGCCATGGGCACCGGCACCGATGTCGCCATGCACAGCGCCGGCCTCGTACTCGTGAAGGGCGACCTGCAGGCCATGGTCCGCGCCGTGCACCTCAGCCGGGCCGTCATGCGCAACATCCGGCAGAACCTCTTCTGGGCCTTCGCCTACAACACCCTCGGACTGCCGCTCGCCGCCGGCGCATTCTATCCGCTCTTTGGCTGGCTGCTGCACCCGATGGTCGCCGGCGCCGCCATGAGCATCAGCTCGATCACCGTCGTGTCCAACGCCCTGCGCCTGCGCCACGCCAAGCTGTAGGAGCAAAGTGGCGAGCAGGACCGCGTAGGCAGTCCGCTTGCGGACGCTCGAACGGCGCCCGTAAGCGGGCTGCCTACCGCTGCGCCGGATGTAATTGCGCCGCTCCCTTGGCGACCTTGCATCTTGGAGAGCGGGGATCGGAATCCCCGCCCTTGTTGCAACCAAATCCTTCGCCGAAGCCCCGGTTCGGATACCCCAGATCCAATCGCGTCAACACCCATCACATAATTTCACCATCCACCCGTAACTATTTGTCAGCGGTGGTGGTTGTCGGTTATGACCTGCCACCTT
>JBIJDP010000165.1:0-5762 GCA_044344065.1 Opitutaceae bacterium | reverse complement strand
CTTCAACATCGCGCATGGCCGTGGTTTGACGCCGATCCAGGGTTTTACCATGGCGCGGAAGATCCGGGCGAACCTCCGCAAAATCGCCCGGTTGATCGAGCGGATGGCGCCCGATGTCGTGGCCTTGCAGGAAGTTGACGAAAATTCGCGCTGGGCGGGCAACTTCGACCACCTCGAATACCTGCGGGTGTACACCGGCTTTCGCTATTCGGTCTTTGGCATCAACAACCGGCGCGAAGGGCTGATCAATCTCAGCTACGGCAACGCCATCCTGTCGCGGCACCCGATCCTTGAGTCGGAGAACATCCTTTTCGGCGAAAGCCGGGTGGGGGAGAAGGGATTCCTTTATGCCGAGCTCGACGTGGGCGGCCGGCGCCTGCCCATCGTGAACCTGCACCTCCACTACCGTTCCCGGCAGCACCGGTTCCGGCAGGTTGAGCGGGTCATGGACTATATCACCCACAAGCAGCATCACCGCCGCGACACCTGGCACATGCCGCCGATCGTCTGCGGCGATCTCAACAATTCCCTCTCCAGTCCCGACGCGACGGCGGAGCTCATGCGCTATTTTTCGCTGCACGGCCGCTACACCCTGCATCCGCGGGAGGGGAACACCTTCCCGTCGCCGCTGCCGAGCCGGGCGCTCGATTTCATCTTCCTGCCGCCGGCGTGCAGCGACACGCGCAGTGAAGTCGTGCGCAGCTTTCTCTCCGATCACCGTCCCGTGGTGGTGGATTTCGTGCTGAAGGGTTAGGCACGAGCCGTGCGGCGGCAGGCCAGCGCGTGGCGCATGCCCGAGCCGCGCCCGCGAGCGGGCTGCCTGCATTAGCCAGACTGGCAACGCGGGCCGTCACATTCCCTGAAAACAGGCTTTGCGCCGGCCCGGGTTACCGTTCAGAAAAACGGTCCGCATGTCCCGTCTTGCCGCTGCCTTCGCCCGGGCCCGTTCTGAAAAACGCGCCGCCTTCGTCGCCTACCTTTGCGCCGGCGACCCGGATTTCGGGACCTCCCTGGCCGCCTGCTGCACCGTCATCGAAAACGGCGTGGATGTGCTCGAACTGGGCGTGCCGTTCTCCGATCCGCTGGCGGACGGCCTGACGAACCAGCTGGCCGCCCAGCGGGCGCTCGCGAGCGGCATGACTTCCGCGCGGGTTTTCGAACTTGTGCGCCGCATCCGCGAATTCAGCGAGGTGCCGGTCGTGTTCTACACCTACTACAATCTCGTCTTTACCAACGGCGTGGCCGCCTACGTGCAGGCCGCCCGGGCCGCCGGCGTGGACGGACTGCTCACGCTGGACCTTCCCCCCGAGGAGGCCGGCGAACTCGCCACCGCGTGCCGTTCATACGGGGTGGACACGGTTTTCATCGTGGCCCCCACGACGCCCGACGCCCGCATTGCGATCATTGCAAAGGCGGCCACGGGATTCATCTACTACGTCTCCCGGGAAGGTGTGACCGGGGTGCGGGATCAGGTGGCGGGCAACATTCCCGAGGCGGTGGCACGCATCCGGGCGCGCACCGGCCTGCCGGTGGCGGTGGGCTTCGGCATCTCGAGCCGCGCGCAGGTGGCCCAGGTGGCGGCGCACGCCGACGGCGTGATCGTGGGCAGCGTGCTCGTCAATTGCATCCGCGATCACCTCGGGAGCCCGGAAAAAATCACGGCCCGGCTGGCGGCGGTCACCGCGGACCTCGCGCAGGGGACCAGGCAAGCCCGATAGAATCCCGCCATGCAAGCCGGAACGGAACATCGGAAAATCCTGCTGATCGATGATGATCGGATGCAGTACCGGCTGACGCAGCAATATTTCAAGGCCTTCCGCTCCGCCACCTATGATCTAGAATGGGCCGCGACCTACGAGGAGGGAATCGCGAAACTGCTGGAGGGCGGGTATGCGGCCTGCCTCCTGGACTACCAGCTGGGTCCGCGGGACGGCCTTGCCCTGATCCGTCAGGCCATCGCGCAGGGATGCCGCGTGCCGATCATTTTTTTGACGGCGGAGACCGGCGAGAACGTGGACATCGCCGCGATGAACGCCGGGGCGCTGGATTATCTGGTCAAGGGCGAGATCAACTCGCGGAGCCTGGAGCGTTCGCTGCGCTATGCCCTCAAGCTGGGCGACACGCTCGAGGCCCTGCGCCAGCTGGCGACGCGCGACCAGCTCACCGGGTTGCTCAACCGCCGCGAATTCGAGCGCATATTGAGCGAGGAGAAGGACCGGTCGCGCCGCTTTGGCCAGTCATTCGCCGTCATCATCGCCGATCTCGATTACTTCAAATCCGTCAATGACCGCCATGGCCATCCCGCGGGCGACGAGGTGCTGCGACAGGTCGCGAAACGGCTGCAGGCGGCCGTGCGCAGCGTGGACCGGCTCACCCGTATCGGCGGCGAGGAGTTTGCCATCGTGATGCCGCAGGCCGATACAACCGTGGCGGCGGACAGCGCCGCCCGGCTCTGCGAGATCATCCGCACCTCTCCCGTGCCGGCCGGCGGTGACCTGCAGCTGCCGCTTACCATGAGCCTGGGCGTGGCGGTTTTTCCGTCAGACACGGCCAACGGCGAGGATGTGGTGAAGGCGGCGGACCGCGCCCTGTACGCGGCGAAGTCCGGCGGCCGCAATCGCGTGGTGCGATTCAGCGAACTGTAGCCCGGTTGGAGGGCACCAGCACCTTCAGGCTTTGGGGCCGGACGGCCACGGCCACGATGGCCTCCGTCTGATGCGGCTCGCCATCGGTGTGGATGAGGCCGGAGGTCGTCCGTTCAAAGGTGAATTGTGCCGCCCGCAGCCGGGTCACATGCGGGCTGCCCCCGATGCTGCCGGCAAAGAGACGTCGCGCCAGTGGCAGGGCCTGCCAGAAGTTGACGGGTTTGATGGCCGTGAAATCCAGCAGTCCATCCGTCACGCTCGCGCCCGGGGCGATGTAGCAATTGTTGCCGTACTGGTCGGAGTTGGCCACCGAGACGATCAATGCTGTCAGGTCCAGGAGGTTGTCGCCGGTCCGCACCTTCAGGGCGACCGGCTTGAAATCACGCCAGGCCCTGAGGGTGGTCCGCACATAGGCATTGAATCCCCGGCGGGGAAGATGGGCGAACCGGTCGCTGATCTCGGCATCAAAGCCCAGGCCCATCACGTTGAAAAACGGGTGACCATTGGCCGTGCCGCTGTCGATGACGCGAGGCTGGCCGTGGAGCAGGGTGTGAAAGGCATCCTGGCCGCGCCCGACTATGCCCAGATGGCGGCCGAGACCGTTGCCCGAGCCGCAGGGGATGAGGCCCAGGATCGCAGGCGATCCCAGCAGGCCTTTGCCCACTTCATTCATCGTGCCGTCGCCGCCAACGGCCACCACGACATCGCAGCCCTCAGCCACCGCCTGCCGGGCCAGAGCAGTGGCCTGCTTCGGACGTTCGGTCGGCACCAAGGTGGCATCGAGCCGGTGCGAGGCGATGAAATCGCGGGTCTGTTGCAGCAAACGGGGGTCGCGGGCGTTGTGCCCGGAACGCGGGTTGAAGATGAAGCGGAATTTCAATCAGGCACAGGGTTAAGGGTCCGGGCCGCGCGCGGCGAGACCGGAAGCAGCGGCCGGCGCGCCAAATCACACGCTTGTAACACGGGCACAGGCTGGGAGAATCATCCGGATGTCTGCCCACCCTGTCATCCATGTTCTGACCGGTTGCACCGCGACCGGCAAGACGGAGCTGGCCCTGCGCTGGGCGGAGGCCCGGGGGGCGGAGATCGTCTCGTGCGACTCGCTCCTTTTTTACCGCGGCATGGACATCGGCACCGCGAAACCCACAGCGGCCGAGCGGGCGCGGGTGCCGCACCATCTGATCGATGTCTGCGGGGTGGGCGACCGCATGGACGTGGTCCGGTACGTGGCGCTGGCCCGGAGCGCGGTGGACGGGATCAGCCGGCGCGGACAGGCGTTGCTGGTAACCGGAGGCAGCGGATTTTATCTGAAGGCGTTTTTCGCCCCCGTGGCGGACGAAGTGACCGTACCGTCTGATTTGCGCAACCGCGTTCGATCTCTGGCTCTACCGGAGGCGCTGGCGGAATTGCAGGCGCTGAATCCGGCCGGCCTCGGAGCGCTCGCCACGGCCAATCCCCGCCGGGTGAGCCGCGCGCTTGAACGGTGCCTCGCCTCCGGCCGCACCCTGGAGGAGCTGGCGGCTGATTTTGCCCGGCAGAAGCCGCGGTTCGCGGATTTTGACGTCAGGCTGACCCGAATGGAACGGCCGCCGGAGGAATTGAACCGGCGCATCGAACAGCGGGTGGCCGCCATGCTGGCCGGTGGGCTGGTGGAGGAAGTGCGCAAACTGCTGGCCGAAGGTCTGGCCGATAATCCCAGCGCAGCGATGGCGATCGGCTACCGCGAGGTCATCGCGATGCTGGCCGGTCAACTGCCACGGGAAGAACTGGTGCCGGCCATCGTGCAGAATACCCGTGCCCTGGTGAAAAAGCAGCGCACCTGGTTCAAAACCCAATTGCCCCCGCACCGGGAGGTTGCAGCAGCGTCGGCTACGGTTGAAGACCTTTTTGTTTAGGCCGGATCTTCGGCCTTTCTTGGTTCCGTCTGTAGGAGCGGCTTTACGCCGCGATTGAGAGCGCAACATCGCGGCATAAAGCCGCTCCTACAGCTTCAAGCCGCGCCGCGGCCGGGACCGGTCAGGCGCTTGATCCGCATGAAAATGATAATGTGCGTCGCGATGATGAGCGGCACGAGTAGCGTCGGCAGCAGGCTCAGGGGAAGCTCGGTGAACGGGCGCATCGCCAGGGGCTGGGTCAGGGCGAGCCGGCCGGCGCTGATGATGATCAGGAGGATGTCCACCAGGCCGATGACGTTCCAGATGGTCACGGCCCGCAGCCGCCGGGCGGGAGTCAGCGGGGCGAAAACCACCGCCAGAGCGAGCAGGGCGACGGCGATGTCGCCGACCCCGGCCTGGAAAAATTCCGCCGGCAAACCGCCGCGGGCTTCAAGGATGAGAAAATAAAACCCCACCAGGCGGGTGACGTGGAGCATCACCAAGGCCCGCAGGTCCAGACTGTCAACCCAGGTTCGCAGCGTGGAGGAGACATGATGGGCGGCCAGGACCAGCAGGGTGAGTCCAAGGACAAGGACCGGGATCGCCGGGGCCGGCAGCCGCTGCAGCAGCTGCAGTTTCCCCACCGCCAGCGCGCTGAAAAGCCACAGCAGCCCCAAGGCCCGCAAGGCGACGGGGAAAGGGACGGGCGAACTCATGCCATCAATTGGCGGCGGTCGCGGGCTGGCCGCCGACCGGGATGCCGTAACGGCCGAGCGAACTGCCTTCAAGGCGGTGCAGTTCGGCGAGCGCGGTGCGCAGGTTGACGCGTGACTGCAGTTCGTTGACCCGGGCGAGTTCCAGTGAATCCTGGGCCTCGAGCACCAGGCGGCTGGTGGACAGACCGGCGTCGAAGCGGGCCTTTTCCAGCTCGTATTGTTTCTCGCTCAGGCTGGTGGCCATGGTGGAAATCTTCACGCCCTCGAGGTTGGTCTCGACGGCGCGCACGGCGGCGCGGACCTGCACGACGAGATTCTGCTCCAGCTGCTGCAGGCGGGCCTGCTCGCGCATGAGGTTGTTTTTCGCCGTACGGTACTGCGCCTTTTCGGAACGCATGCCCCACGGCACGCTCAGCGAAAGGTCCAGCTGCCAGGCGTAACCGTCACCGTCCGGCACGCGATCCAGGGCCCGGCTGGAGGTGCGGTCCTTGGCGTTGTAGCCGACCGAACCGCCGAGATCGAGCGAA
>JBIJDP010000163.1:0-5790 GCA_044344065.1 Opitutaceae bacterium | reverse complement strand
TCTCACGGCGCACGGCCACCATCGACCTCGCCGCCGGCTAGGCGGCCCCGACTTCTTCGACATGAAAATCACCAAAGTCACCTGCACCCCGGTTTACATCCCCATGGAAGCGCCGCTGCGCTGGAGCATGGGCGTTGAAAACGGCACCACCCGGACGATCATCGAGCTGCACACCGACGAGGGCCTGATCGGCCTCGGCGAGACGTACGGCGGCGCCAGCACGGCCGCCCGCTTCAAAAGCGCCGAGCCGTTCTTCATCGGGTACGACCCGCTGGAGGTCTCCCGCATCGTGAAAAACTTCGAGGTGTTCCGCACCACGAGCGAACAGTCCGCCCTCACGATCGAGCTGCGCTATGTCGCCGCCGCCATCGAGATGGCCTGCTGGGACCTCATCGGCAAGATCCAGAACAAGCGCGTGTGCGACCTGTGGGGCGGCGCCGACTCCGAGCAGGTGCCGTTCGTGGCGTACCTGTTCTACCGCTATAAGAGCAAGGATGGCAAAATCGGCGGCGAGGACGGCCCGGGGGGCATCTGCGAACAGTATGCCGACCACGTCCGGCGCTTCGGCTTCACCGGGCTCAAGCTCAAGACCGGCGTGTTCGATCCCGCCATCGAGCGCGCCACGGTGAAACGCCTGCGGGAAACCTTCGGCGACCAGATCCAGCACCTGCGCGTGGATCCCAACCAGGTGTGGAGCACCGAGACGGCAATCAACGAGCTCAAGAAGCTCGACGAATACGACCTCGAGTACTGCGAGGACCCGACCTTCAACCTCGAGGGCATGTCCCGCGTCCGGGCCGCCGTGAACATCCCGCTCGCGACCAACATGGCTGTGCTCAACTTTGACCAGGTCGCGCCAATGCTGCGCATGCGGGCGCTCGATGTGATCCTTGTTGATCCCTATTTCTGGGGGGGCATCACGCAGGCCAAGAAGCTCGCCGCCGTGGCGGAGACGTTCGGCTTCGGCCTCGCGATCCACAGCGACCGCGAACTCGGCATCGGCATGACGGCGAGCCTGCACCTCTGGGCCACCACGCCGTCACTCAGCCACAAGTACGACTCCCACTACCCGTTCCAGGTCGACGACATCATCACCGAGCCGCTGCAGTGGAAGAACGGTTCGGTCTCCCTGCCGCGCGGCCCCGGCCTTGGCGTCACCATTGACCGCGAGAAGCTCGAGAAATACCATCGCCTCTATCTGGAAAAGGGCGACGAGATCGAGTTCTTCGATCCGCACCGCCCCGGCTGGATCCCCCACGTGCCCCTATGGTAAGCCTCACCGAACTCCCGCGCCCGTTCGTCATCGGCGTGGTCGTCGAGCGCGGGACCGCCGCCGCCTTTCGGGCCGCAGCCCGCGCGTTTCGCGACGGGGCCGACGCCGTGGAACTCAACCTGGCCGGCCTGCCGGCATCCGACCTGCCTGGACCGGGCTTCTACGCACGGCTGCGCGGACCGGTCTACGGCTCGTGCCGGCGCGCGCCGTTCATGCGGGTCTACGGCACACGCTTCGCCCGCCTGACCGCGCTGGCCGATGAGGTCAGGGTCGAGCGCCAGCTCCTGCAGCTTGAGCACGGTGCGGCGGGGCTCGATCTCGAGGCCGACACCTTTGCGCCCGACGCCGACGAATGGACCCGGGACCGGTCCGCCATCCGCCGGCAGCGGGCCGTGGCCGGCGCGGCGCACCAGCTCGGCCGCACGGTGATCTTTTCCTGGCACCCACCGCGCAAGCTCACCTTCGCCGCGGCCCGCCGCGCCGTGCTCGCGTTGCGCGCCCGCGGGGCCGACTTTGTGAAGATCGTCGAGCGGGTCACCGGGCCCGACGCGGCCCTGGATTCGCTGCGCATCTGCCGGCGCCTGCACGACACGCTCGGCGGTCCGCTGGTGTTTCTCCCGCTCGGACCCGGCGCCGAGCGCGTGCGCCCGCTTGCCACCTCCTTCGGCGCCGCCTACCTGCTCGCGCGCCCGGCGGTCGGATCCAACCGCCTGCCCGCCCAGCCGCCCGTGGCCCAAGCCAGGGCGCTGCTTGATTCCACATGAGACTCTCCGCCGTCATCCAGCCGCCCACCGACGAAAACCTGCGCCTGCTCGCCCAGATTGGCGTGCCGGACCTCGTCTACTACAACATGCAGGGCATGCCGGATTCGCTCGAGGCCCTGCGGGCCGAGCAGGCCCGCGTGGAGCGTTGCGGCCTGCGCCTCTCCGTGGTCGAGGGCGGACCGCCGATCGACCGCATTGTCCTGGGCAAGCCGGGCCGCGACGCCCAGATCGCCGCGTACCAGCGCGCCATCGAGGCGATGGGCCGGCTGGGGATCGGCACCCTTTGCTACAACTTCATGCCGCAGCTAAGCGCCGACGCCATGGTGATCCGCACCACCTACACCGCGCCGGAACGCGGCGGGGCGCTGACCAGCGCATTCCGGCTCGCCGACTTTGACCGCGACCATGTGACCGCGGAGGGCCGGACCACCGACGAGCAGATGTGGGACAACCTGGAATATTTCCTGCGCCGGATTGTGCCGGCCGCCGAGGCGGCCGGGGTGAACCTGGCCATGCATCCGGACGATCCGCCGCTGTCGCCGATGTGGCAGCTCTCGCGGATCATGCGCAGCGTGGAAAACTTCGAGCGCCTGTTCGCCCTCGCCCCCAGCCCGGTCAACGGGCTCACCTACTGCCAGGGCTGCTTCGGCGAACTGGGCGTCGACCACGTCGCGACCATCAGGCGCTTCGGTGCCCGCATCCACTTTGCCCACTGCCGCGACGTGGCCGGCACGCTGGAGGATTTTCACGAGACGTTTCCCGACAACGGACCCACCGACTTCCCCGCGATGTTCCGCGCCCTGCAGGCCGTCGGGTTCCGCGGCTGCATGCGTTCGGACCATGTGCCGCACCTGGCCACCGAGGGCGGCACGAATGACGGCTACGGGTTGCATGGAAACCTCTTCGCCCTCGGTTACCTGAAGGGGCTCATGGAGCCCGTCTTCGGGAAACCCGCAGCCGGCGGCCGCTCCGCATGAAGGTGGTCCTTGTCCAGTTCATCTTTGAGAGCAACACCTTCAATCCCGAGGAGGCCGAGATCGGGTTGTTCACCCAGGCCGGAACCTGGCTGACCGAACCGGCGGCCATCCGCGACTGGTGTCGCGAGGCGGATTCACAGCTGGCCGGCAGTCTCGACGTGCTCGACACCGCCGGCGGCGCCACCCTCCCCGTCTGGGTGGCGATGTGCGGCACGCCCGCGGGCCGGTTGAGCCGCGAGTGCTGGCAGTTCCTGCGCGAGACGTTCGCCGCCCAAATCCGTGCCGCCCTGCCGGCCGACGCGCTGCTGCTTCATCTGCACGGCGCGGCGTGCGCCGTGGGCGAGGATGACATCGAGGGGGCGTTGCTCGGGCTGGTCCGGGAGGAGCTGGGTTTCACCGGACGGCTGGTGGTCTCGCTCGACCTCCACGCCAACGTCACCCGCCGCATGCTGCGTCACGCCGACGCCGTCACGGCCTACCGGACCATGCCGCACATGGATTTTCGCGCGACCGGCGAACGCGCCGCGCGTCTGGTCCTGCGCCCGGAGGCCACGCATCGCGCGCTGGCCAAGGTCGCCGCGCTCATCCCACCTACCGCCACGCACCATGCGACCGGGACGTTTGCCGCCATGCTGGCGCGGGCCCGTGACTGGGAAACCCGGCCGGGCATCCTTGATGTGAGTCTGTTCCCCGTGCAGCCGTGGCTGGATGTGGATGAACCCGGGACTAGCGTGGTCGTCACCGCCCTCGCCGGATCCGCGGCGCTCGCGACCGCCGCGGCGCAGGATCTGGCCGATGCCTGGTATGCGCAGCGGCACGAGTGGTCGGCGGGACTCCGTTCCTGGGACGAGATACGCGCGAAGCTGCATAAGCGCGGCCCCCGCCCCTGGGTGCTCGTCGACAGCGCCGATGCGACGACCGGCGGTTCCAGCGGTGCCAGTGCCGAGGCGGTGCGCCAGCTGTGGGACCTGCGGCACACGCTGCCCGGGCCCGTGCTGCTCTGGGTGGTGGACGCCGCCGCCTGCGAGGACGCGGTGGCTGGCGCGCGCACCCTGCATTTTGAAACACCCGTCTGTTCCTTTAATGGAGACCTGATCTTTGCCGGCGAAGGCCGCTACCGGGCGCGGGGCGCCGCGTACACCGGCCAGGAGTTTTCCATGGGCCGGACCGTCGTGCTCCGCGCCGGCATGCTTCACCTCGTGGTAAGCAGCCAGGGGGCGTTGGGCGCGGACCCGGCGTTCTATGAATGTGTCGGCCTGGCGCCGGACCGGGCCCTCGCCGTGCACGTGAAGAGCCTCATGGGCTGGCGCGCCGGGTATGGCGCGACCGCCGAACAGGGACTCGCCTTTGACGGGCCCGGCACCACCAGCCTCAATTTCCCAGCGCTCAGCTTCACCGGCGCGCGCCGCGGCCTCTTTCCCCTGCAGGCCTCACCCTCCCATCCCGTCACCCTATGGCCATCGAACTGACTGACAAAGTGTGCGTGATCACCGGAGCAGGCGAAGGCGTCGGCCGCGGACTCGTCCTCGGTTTCGGCAAGCGCGGCGCCAGGGTCGTCGCCGGTGTCCGCAACCTCGCCAAGTCCGCCGCCGCCGTGGCGCCCGCCTGGGCCGTCAAGCTCGACGTCACCCGCCCCGACGAGGTGCGCGCAGCCGTGGAGGCGATCGTCGCACGCCACGGCCGCATTGATGTGTGGATCAACAATGCCGGCATCTATCCGCGCCGGCCCGCCGACCAACTGACCATGGCCGAGTGGCGCGAGATCCTGGATACCAACCTCGACGGTGCCTGGCGCTGCTGCGAAGCCGTGATCCCGCAGATGAAAAAACAGGGCGGCGGCGTCATCATCAACGTCGGCAGCGTCGCCCTCCGCCTCGGCATGCCCAATCTCACGCATTACCTTGCCAGCAAGGGCGGACTGGTCGGGCTCACGAGGGGCCTGGCGCGCGATCTCGGTACCCACGGCATCCGCGTGAACTGCCTTCACCTCGGTGCAATCCTCACCGAGGGCGAACTGCGCCTCTTCCCCGATCAGGCGGCCATACTCCGCAGCGTGGAGGAAAAGCAGTCGCTGCGTGGCCGGCTCACCCCGGAGAGCATCGAACCCACCTTTGCCTTTTTTGCCTCGGACGACAGCGGCGACATCACCGGCCAGTGCCTGACGATCGATCGCGGCTGGGTGCACGATTAGGGCGCGTAAAGTTACTGTGGCTGCCTCTGCTGTTGTAGCCGGGGTCGTTGACCCGGTCCGGGAGCAGACGACAAGCCCCGGGGTCAGCGATCCCGGCTACATCTTGATTTATTCCGCTTTAAGGCGCTACTTGCCGTGGGCAGCGCCACTCATGGGGAAAACGACCGGTAAAAGCCACCCACACACCATGGGTGGCTTGACGGCTTACGATCCGGAACGGTCAGTAGAAATAGAAGTAGCCGGAGAAGGCACCAGAGGCCGTATACGGCAGTCCACCGTGCGTTTCCCAATCGAATGCGGGCAAGACGGTGTCAAGGGCCTCATACGATGTCGGGCAGGTCCATTCGCAGTACAGGCTCGATTGAAGATAATAAAAGAAAAAGGCGCCGCCGAAACGATCCTTATAATTAGCGTTTTGGACGATGTAATACCAATCGCCGTTAGCTAATACACTTTATGTTGGCGCGCCAGAGTTTACCTGATCGGCGAGCCAGGTGTGGATGAGGGAGGAAACGGCGGCCGGGGTGGACCAAGGGCGGGCCGCGGCGGCGAGATGATCTTCGAGCCGGCGGAGCGTGGGATAGA
>JBIJDP010000212.1:0-5162 GCA_044344065.1 Opitutaceae bacterium | reverse complement strand
CCGGCCGGCCCGCCGAGGGCAGGCTCATCGCGAGCGCGTAGCGGATGGTGCCGGGATAATTGATCAGCGCGCGGTCATCCACGCCCAGGGTGCGGTAAAGGACCTCGGCGAAGACCGCCAGGTGCGAGGCGGTGTAGCTCCAGTACATCGGGCCCTCGTCGTAGCTGCCGTCGGGATGAAACATCTCCACGAAGGCCCGCGCGCTCGAGCGCGCCAGCGCAAGCCACTGGGCCGCCTGCGGATGCCGGCCGTACAGCCAGCACGCCGCGATGCCCAGGCCGGCGATCGGCACGGTTTTCAGGTTGGTCGAATTCAGGATCACCGGCCACCGGCTCAGATCGAAGCGGTAGGCGTACTCCTCCTCGGGATCAATGGTCCAGCCCTGCACCCGGTCCGGGAACTTCATGCCATATAGGGTCGTGAAACAGGCGGCGGCGCCCTTGTCCGCCAGGCTCTGCTCCGCCCGGGCGATCTCCTCCGGCGTGAGCGCCGGGCCGAGCCAGTCGAGCGCGCAGGCCACCGCGATGGACGCCTCGGGGGCGCGCTGGAGCCCGACGACGCTGCGGCCGCCTTCCAGGAACAGGTCCCAGTTCGGATAGTCGCAGACCCGGCGCAACGCGAGGCGCGCCAGCGCGAGCTCGCCGGGGTCGCCGTGCATCAGGTAATTGAACGAGGTGCGCTCAAGCGCCGCCCGCGCCCGCACCATGTGGTGGTTGTGATTGTTGTAACGCACCTCGGTTTCGAGGAAGCGGGTCTCGGCCGCGGGATCCCAGGCGGTTGCCTGGTCCATCGTGGACATCTCGCGCCAGAGCGAACGGAAGCGGGGCGAGCGGAGATTGTCGCGGATGCGCGGCAGGTCCCCGGCATCAAACAGGAGGCCGCGGGTCGGGGCGTTGTTCATCGGCGGGCAGGAAACGGAGGCAAACCGGTGTGCACACCGGTTAGACGGATGAGCGCGGGATTCGGGCTATCGGCCCGCGCACGATTCCTGTCACTATATTTTCAGTACCGAATCCGCTTCGGCTTGCGGTCGTCGCAAGGCGCTTTTCGCATCAGGCCGTGCGGTGTCGCACACGCCTCCCGTGATGTTCCGGCTGATCCCCACCCTCCTGCTGCTCTGCGTCCTGGTCACCCCCGGCCCCGCCCGCACCGGCGATCCCGTCGTCCTCGCGAACCAGCGGATCGAGGTGGGCGTGGCCCCGGCGCACGGGCTCATCCTCGGCTTCGGCCTGGCGGGAAAGGACAACCTGCTCTGGGTGAACCCCCACCCGCTCTCCTCCGTCCGGCACGTGGGCTGGGCCAACTACGGCGGCGAGAAACTCTGGTGGGGTCCGCAGATCGACTGGCAGGCCGTGCAGGGCCGGCGCTTCCCGCCGGATGAGGCGCTCGATGGCGTCTGGACCGTGACCGGGCGCACGGAGGACCGCGTGGCGCTGCGCAGCGAGGTCAGCCCCTGGGTCGGTGTCTGCGCCGAGCGCGAGATCGCGCTGGCTCCCGACGGATCCGGGCTCGTGATCCGCAATCGCTTCATCCGGGTGGCACCCGGCGCGCAGCGCCTGCAACTCTGGACGGTCTGCATGCTCGTGCCGCCCAAGTGGTGCTGGCTCGACAGCCAGCCGCAGGCCGGCGAGCCGTCTTTCCGCAACCTCCGCCCCGAGCATCCCACCGGTGCGCTCGTCCGGCACGAACCGGAAACCGGCTGCGTCCGCGCCGTACCGTCCCCGCACTTCAACGAACGATATCTCATCGGCACCCGCGGCGCGTGGATCGCCGCTGTGTATGACGAGGTGATCCTCGTCCACGAGGTGTCGCCCTACCCCGCCGGGGCGTACGCCGAGGAGGTTTCGCTGCAGCTCTTCTCGGCCCCGGCCTACGTGGAACTGGAAACCCTGAGCGGCCTCGTCACGCCGGCCGTCGGCCAGAAGATGGAGAACACCGTGCGCTGGCGCCTGCTGGATCGGCCCAAGGATCTTGATGAAGCCGCCCTGGCCCGCTGGCTCCGCGCGCAGTTAAAAACGCCGGAGCCCTGAATTAACCACAAAGCACACAAAACCGGAGCGCGGATGAGGCGTTCGAGGCGCCTATAGGCGCACGGGCGAGCATCCTGCCAGGACCAGACCTTTGTGTTCTTTGTGGTTAAACAGGTCCGGATATAAAGGCAGGAGCCGGCATCCCTATCTTCGCCCTGCATTCCCTCACCAGTTCTTGGCGCAGTCTTCGGGCTTACGCCCCATCGAATCGGCGGAACCCTCAACGCAGGAGGGACCGGTCCTCCGTAGCTTTTAGCGAAGCAGGACGATGAAACGCGCGCGGCTGGCGACGCCGAACTTGGCGAGGCAGGCGGCGACCTGGTTTTTCACGGTCGAGACGGACTTGCCGAGGACCGTGGCAATTTCCTTGTTGGTGCACCCCTGCAGCACGTACTCCGCGACCACGCGCTCGGCCGGTGAAAGGCACTGCAGGCCGGGCTGATGCGAGGTCAGGCGCGACGCGACTTCGCGCCAGGAATCGGACGCCGGCGTCTGGGGCGGATCACTGCGCAGGGAGACCATGAGGTGGGCCGGGTGCCGGCGGGTCGGGGCGCTGCGCCCCGGCCCACACACACACACACCACTAGAGTTTCAGCAGGCGCTTCACCTCGGCCTCGAGCTTCGGGCCGCGGGCCTCGGTCGTGACGAGCTTGCCGTTCTGGTCGATGAGGAACATGGCCGGAATCGAGACGATGCCGAAGCGGGTGGAGATGTCGTTCTTCCACCACTTGCCGTCGAAATACTGCGGCCAGGGCATCCCGTTCTTCGCGGTGAAATCCGTGAGCACTTGCTTCGCCTTTGCCATCTTCTCGGCGATCTGCTCCGGCGTATCGTCGGGCTTGAGCTTGCCGTTCTCGAGCGCGATGCCGACGACTTCGAAGCCGAGGTCGCGATAGGCCGCGTAGACCTTCTTCACGTTGGGCAGCTCGGCAATGCACGGGCCGCACCAGGTCGCCCAGAAGTCGATGAGCACGACTTTGCCGCGCAGGTCCTTGAGGTCCACCTTGCGGCCGTCCACGGCGGTGAAGGCAATTTCGATCGGCTTGTCGCCGAACGTGAGCTTCTCGAGCTCGATCTTCGCGGCCTTCTGCACGAATTCGCACGGGCTGGCGGCAAATTCCTTGAGCTCGGCTTCGAGCTCCGGCTTGGTCGCGCCAAGCTTGCCGCGCACCAGGAAATAGACGCTGACCTGCTGGCCGAGGCTCTCGACCGCGGGGTATTTGGCGGCGAGGCGGAGCAGTTCGGCCCGGTACGGGGCAAAATCAAACGCCTCCTTGGTCTTCATGGCCTTCTGCGCGGCGCTGGACAGGGCCCGGAGTCCGTTCGGCTGGCCCGCCTCAGCCCGGAGTTTCACTTCGGGCGGGGCGTCGGGCGCGTGCTCGGCCGCGGCCGAAAGCTCGTCGATCTGCTTGCGCCAGGCGACAAACCCGGCGGGGTCCCACGTGACGCCCTCGAGCACTTCCTTGGGCGTGCCGTCCTCGTTGGCGAGGTCCTTGGCGGCGGACGCCATCGTCTGCACGGCGCGCCAGCGCCGCGGGTCCTCGGGGTATTTCTGGCAGAACGCGCTGCCGGCGCGCAGCACCTTCACAATGTGGTGGCGCAACGCGGTCAGGCGCTCCTCCTGGGTCTTCTTGCCGGCGACGGCGGCCATCAGGCCCTCCATGCCGCTCATCGCCGGGAGCGGCTTGAAGGCGGTGTCGGCGTCGGGCGCGGCCAGGACCGCGGGGTCGGGCTCAAACGGCGGCTTGAGCTGCGTGAAGGGATTGTCCGCGGCGAGGGCCGGCAGGACGAGAAGCAGGGCGAGGAGGAACGGTCGGGCGAATTTCATGAGGAATGGAGTTTGTCCGGGTGTGGTCAGAACCGCTTCGTCAGATCGAGGACGTAGCGACGCAGGCGAGGATCGATGACAAGGGAGCTGAAGGAGCCGTTCACGTTGAGCGGCGGCTCGTCGTCGAGGACGTTGATGATCGTCACCCGCACCTTGGTGTCGTGCAGGGCGCGGCGCCACCAGGACTCGCCGCGGGCGCCGAAGCCCGGACGGCGGCCGAAGTCATGACCGGCGTTCAGGTCCCAGCGCATCACGGAATCCGTGTAGCGCGAGGGCGCGAGGGTGGCGTTGGACGAATCCGTCCAGGATTCGCCGCCGAAGACATTGGTGAGGCCGGCCTCCCAGGGGCCGCGGTTCCAGCTGAGTGCCGTCGTGACGCGCGCCGGGACAAAGCGCTTGTTCACCGAGGGGGTGAGGGCGGCGTTGGGGAGGATGCGCTCCTCGCGGAGGAGCGTCTTTTCCCCGGCGAGGCTGAATGCGAAGTCGCCCCAGCCGGTCGTGCGGTGGTAGCGCATGCCGACACTGTAGCCGCCGGCGCGAGACTTGGCGATGTTGATGGTGCGGGCGTCGTAGCCGGTGATCGGTCCGAGCCAGTCGGCGGGATCGGTCGGGAGCTTCGGTCCGCGGAAGATGGTCTCCGGGGCGAGCAGCTGGCGGTCCATGATGCTGCTGATGCCGCCGAAACCGTCGGTGTAGGTGTTGTCGTAGAAATCGAGCGAAACCGAGAGGCCGGTGATCCTCGGCACCTCGACGATGATGCCGTAGGTCCAGTTTTCGGAAAGCTGCGGCGTGAGGGCCGGATTGCCGCCGCTCAGGATGTTGGCGGTGCCGGTGATCGGGGTGGAGCCGCGCGAGTAATCAACAGCCCCGGGCGCAAGGGCCGCCCAGGGGAGGCCCACCGTGGCGGTGGACTGGGCGATGCGGTAGAGCTGGGGTGCGAGGAAGCCCTCGCCGTAGGAACCGCGGATGAGGACGGAGGGGATCGGACGCCAGGCCGCGCCGTAACGAGGGGTGGTGGCCCGGCCGAAGTCGGAGTAGTCTTCGGTGCGCACCGCCAGGTTGAGATCGAGCTGGTGCATGAGCGGCAGGTCCTGCCTGGCGCCGAGCAGCGGCACGCGCGCCTCGGCGAAGAACGAAACCACGTTGCGCTGGGGGATGACGGTCCAGACCTGGCCGCCGACCGAATTGGGAAAGTCGACATACTCCTCGCGGCGCTCGCCACCAATGACCGCATTCAGGTCGCCGGCAGGCAGGGAGAGGATCCTGCCGTCGGCCTGCCCGGAATACGTCCAGGTGCTGACGAT
>JBIJDP010000162.1:0-5848 GCA_044344065.1 Opitutaceae bacterium | reverse complement strand
GGCGGTGGTTGGACCATGGTTTAAGCTAAAACCTTGACTTACGGGGGGTGGATGAGGCTTACAAGTGGCTTTTCCGCACCAACCTATTGCATGAACCAACCCACCGCTAGCACGTCCCTTACCCTCCATGGCTGAAGGCAATTCGATCGAAGTTGAGGGCAAAGTGGTCGCCGTGCTCCCCGGCACGATGTTCAAGGTTCAACTGTCCAACGGACACGTGGTGCTGGCCCACATCTCGGGCAAGCTGCGCAAGCACTTCATCAAGATCGCCGCGGGCGACACGGTTAAGATGGAAATGAGTCCCTACGATCTGGAAAAGGCGCGCATCACCTTCCGCATGAAGGAAACCTCGGCGCCGCCGCCGATGCCGCAGCGCCGGCGCTACTGAGCGCCCATTGCCGGCCATGACAGGCCGCAAGCCCAGTCCAGCAAGCGGCCGCCTGAAAACCTCCGCGGCCTTTGGTTCGGAGATCGACGGCTTCATCGGTTTTTTGGAACTGGAGCGCGGACTCTCCCGCCGCACCTGCGAAAACTACCAGAGCGACCTCGCGCAGTGCGCCGCCCATCTGGCCCGGCACGGCGTGAAGGGCTGGGCGGCGGTCACCGGCGACCAGGCCGGCGGGTGGATCCGCTCGCTCAGCGGCGACGATTACACCGTCGCGAGCCTCGCGCGCAAACTTGCGGCCCTGCGTGGACTCGCCCGCCACCTCATCCGCGAGAAGGTGCGCGACGACGATTTCACCGCGCTGCTTTCCAGTCCCAAGCTCGTGCGCCGCATCCCCGGCACGCTGTCCCCCGCCGAGGTGGGGCGCTTGCTGGCCGCGCCCAACGGCGGCGACGCCTACTCGCTGCGCGATCGCGCGCTGCTGGAATTGTTTTACTCGAGCGGGCTGCGCGTCTCCGAACTCGCGGGGCTGAACATCCAGCAGGTTGACCTCGAGCACGGCTATCTGCGGGTGTTCGGCAAGGGCGCGAAGGAACGCGTCGTGCCGGTGGGCACCAAGGCCGCCGACGCCATCTCCACCTACCTCGCCTCTGGCCGGCCGTACTTCGTCAAGCCCCGCACCGGCAGCCAGCTCTTCCTCAGCGAGCGCGGCACCGGGCTTTCGCGCATGATGCTCTGGCTGATCGTCCAGAAATACGCGAAGCGCGCCGGGATCACCAAGCATGTAAAGCCGCACCTCCTGCGTCATTCCTTCGCCACGCACCTGCTCGAGGGCGGCGCGGATTTGCGCGCGATCCAGGAAATGCTCGGCCACGCCAACATCGGCACGACGCAGATCTACACCGCGGTCGAGTCACAGCGCCTGCTTACGCAGCACGCGAAGTTCCATCCGCGGAACCACGGAAATATTTAACCACGGATTTCACGGATGGCACGGATTCAAGCGGGATGGCCACAAGAGGCACAGAAAGCACGTAAGGACCCCAATCCGATTTGCAGGAGCTATCAGGGGAACCGGAGATGAGCTTGATGGATTGTCCTGCCGTTTCGAAATCCAGTCTTCTGAGCCTTTTGTGCCTTCTGTGGCCATACTCTGATCCATGAAATCGGTGCAATCCGCGGTTTAAGACTCAGCGCTCTCCGCGCCTCCGCGTGAGGCATCTCCCAACTACTTCACCCGCGACAGCGTCCGGGCGAAACCCCAGACGGCATGGAGCAGCAGCAGGGCGCCGACGGGGACGAGCAGCACGCCAAGTCCGGGGTCGCCGTCATGGATGATGATTCCGCCGAGGAAGAAGCCCGCCGGCAGGAGGCCGGAGCCCCAGAGCAGGGACAGCGAATGGGGGCGCGCCACCTCGAATCCCTTCACCGTGCGGAGAGTCAGCCCGGCGGCGATGTTTACCAGGCCGAACAGGGTGCCGTGGGCATGGGCGAGGGTGAACATGAGCCGGCGCATTTCCTGGTTGGCATCAAGGTACCAGCCGATCTTGAAACCGTGCAGGACCTCGAGCAGCAGCCCGAGGCTGAGAAAACAGAAGAGGGACCACCAGCCATAGCGGAGATGTCGGTCGGAGGAGTTCATGGGGAGTAGAGAAGTTTCAAAAAGTTGTCCGGACCGCAGTTGAGGGCCACAGTAGGCAGCCCGCTGGCGGGCGCTCGAATGGCCGGCGCACGCCCAACCAGCGCCCGCGAGCGGGCGGCCTACCGGGTGTCGTTGGTCTGGTTGGGTTCATTCGACGAGCATCATCTTGCGGGTGCTGCGTTCCTCGATCAGGCGCTCGAAGGGCGCCTGCCAGAACTGGCCGTCCGGCTGGAGCAGGGTTTGCGGGCGGTAGGGTCCGCGTTTGTCCCGCAGTTCGAACCACCAGCGCTGGTAGGCCCGGCTGACGGCGGCCTTCTGTTTGGCGTCGTCCGCGGTGTAGTCGTAGTCATGGCCGGCAAAACCGGGCAGCGTCTGCAGGGATTTGTCGGCGGCAAAGCGCACGGCGGCGTAGGGATCGTTGAGGGAGAAGATCAAATGCGGATACAGCCATTCGCGGCCGGAGACGGTTTGCGCGGGTTCCCAGCCCATGCTCCACGTGATGAGCGCGCGCTGGCCGGCATCGCCCCTGAGCAGCCATTTCACGGCGGCGGAGATTTCGCGGTCCTCGCGCTCGAGGGCGACCGGGCGCTGGCCGTACCATTCGGTCAGCTTTTCCGCGGTCCAGCCGAGGGGCTGGTCGAGGTGGCAGAGATTGCAGGCGTTGGGCCGGCCGAAATCGAGGCTCTCGCGCACGGTGGGCGAGGACACGGTGTGGCTGCGGATGGCGCGCAACAGCCCGTACGTGGTGTGCGGCATATGGCAGTTGTAGCAACTGCTGCCGCTCGAGCCCGCGAGGTGGCGGGTGTGGGCCGTGAGGGTGGCCGTGGTCGCGTACTGCTGGTGGCATTGGAGGCAGGCCTGGTTCGATTCCATGCCGGGGGACATCTGGTCGGCTTTCCAGTTCTGGAGCGTGGCGGATTCAGCCCGCGCCGGGTGCATCTCATGGCAGGACAGGCAGGAGAACTTGCCGCCCTTGAAGCAGGGCGAGGCTTGGGTGCCGTTGAGTTCGCGTCCGGTCACGCGCACCATGCCGTCGCCCCAGAAGCTGTCGCCAAAGGCGTGCGGGTTGCCCTCGGCCAGGGCGGCCCTTTGCTCGGGGTGGTCCGTGCCGCCGGGCTGGAAGACCCAGCGATCGTCGAGTTCCTTCATGCCCGGACGGTAGCGGTCGCCCTCGCGATCCCAGCGCGAGGTGTCCTCGCCCTTGAAGGCCCAGATGCTGTGGCACTGGCCGCAGACGAGTGAGGAGGTGGGGCCGTCCATGCGGGCGGGATTGGCAATCGTGCGGTCCGGCCCGCCGGTCAGATGCAGGGCGAACCGGCGGAGCGGGTTGCGGTTCTGCTCGACATGCTCGCGACCGCCGCTGTGGCAGGCCTCGCAGGAGATGCCGAAGTCGGCGACGCGGGAATCAAACCGGCCGTTGCCCTCGGGCCGGGCGCGGCCGTGGGTCGTGTGGCAGTTGAGACAGCCGTTGTTCCAGTCACCGCGGTCGTAAACCTGCTTGGGCCCGGGCGGGACGAGGAAGGTCATCTCCATCGGCACCCATTTTTTCTCCGCCACGAGATAGCCGTAGGGAAACTGGGCGAGGGTGCGGCCCTCGCCGGTCTCGAGCCACATGATCTGCAGGTTGTGGGATCCGGTCAGCAGCACGATTTCCTGCGGCGCGCCGTAGGCCTTGGCCGGCGCCTGCGTGGGCTTGGTGCGCACGAAATAGGCCCGGCCCTGGCGTTCGACGCGGTAGTCGAGGCCGTCGTAGTTGACTTCCAGTCCGTCGATGTCTGCCGCCAGGTTTTCGGGTTTGACCACCTGCGTCATGGTGCGGTGGTGGGAGGCATGCCAGCTGGCGTGGTTGCCGGGATGGCACGAGCGGCAGGTGTCCGCCGTGACGTAATCGCCGGCGGGGACCTGGATGGGCCGGTTAGCCGGAGGGGTGGCGCGGCCGGCATTGACGCTGGAAAAAATCGTCATGAGCACCCCGCCGGCGACGGCCAGCAGACCCCACCGAGCCGCGCGCGAGGCGGGCAGGTAGGAAAAGCGGCGGGACGGGTCGGAGGGCGGGGGGGCGGCCACGCGGGAGAACAAACGGGGGCTCCCGGCCGGTGAAAAGCCTATTCAGTGGGCGGCCGTCCTGAATTCAATCTTTGCCGCGGATTACGCGGATCGACGCGGATAATGGGGGCATGATCCGCGACAATCCGCGTGATCCGCGGGAAAAGGTTCGCTGGGCTCCCGCTTGAGATAAGTCCTTGCTCCAACCTGACGGCGCAGTGCTAGCAGCCGACCTACGGTTCCGAATGTCCCCGGCTGATATGTTGGCGGATCGCGAGTCACGAACTGACAAAGGGAGCGGCGAGGGATAGCAAAACGAGCCACCGGCCCGTGGTCGGAAACCAAACCCATGAAATCGCACGATCCCACTGATGTCACCTGCCGCGCCATCATGGACACTAACCCGGCCGTGCTGGCGCCCGAAACCACCTTCGCCGCAGCGGTGCAGATGCTGCTCGACCGCCGGCTGCTGGCCATGCCCGTGGTGGACGCGTCGGGCCGGTACCTCGGAATCTTCCGCAAGAACCTCGTGATCTCCAACGTGCTCCCGCAGGTGGCGTTGCACGACGACCGGTTCAACCAGGTGGTCCGCCTCATCAATGCCGGCCTGATCCGCAACAATCTGCACGAGGTGCACGACCGCTTCGCCGCCATCGCGCAGGACCCGGTCAGCCAGCATGTGGACAAGGCCGCACCGGTGCTCGGTCCCGACCAGCCCTTGGTGACCGCCTTGTACCATCTTTACCGCGGCAGGAATTTTCTCCCGGTGGTGGACCCGGCTGACGGCCGCCTCCTCGGCGTGGTCTCCACCTGGGACGTATTGGAAACCATGATGAACAAACCCTGATCCCGCGATGCCTGCCGCCTGCCACCTTGCCCTGATTGCCGGACTGAACCCCGTGTGGGTTGCGGTCGGCATTTTGCTCCTGACCTATGGCGTGATCATGACCGAGCGCCTCAACCGGGCCATTGTCGCCCTGCTCGGCGCGATCCTGATGATCGCCACCGGGATCCTGAACCAGGAGGAGGCCGTGGCGGGGATCGATTTCAACACCATCGGGCTGCTGGCGGGCATGATGGTGATCGTCTCAATCGCGCGGAAGAGCGGCATTTTCGAGTACCTCGCGATCCGCGCGGCCAAGCTGGCGCGCGGCAGCCCGGCGGGCATCCTCGCGCTGCTGGTGCTGGTGACCGCGCTGGTGTCCGCGCTGCTGGACAATGTCACGACCGTGCTGCTGATCGTCCCCGTCACGCTCGTCATCTGCACGCAGCTCAAGGTGCCGCCCTATCCGTTTCTTCTCTCGCAGGTGCTGGCCTCCAACATCGGCGGCACGGCCACGTTGATCGGCGACCCGCCAAACATCATCATCGGCGCGCAGGTCGGCCTGTCGTTCAACTCGTTTGTCTACAACCTCACGCCCGTCATCCTGATCGTCCTGGCCGTGCACATGCTGGCGATCCATCTGTTCTGGGGCCGGGCGATGCACGCCGGCGCCGAGGCCCGGGCCCGCATCATGGCCATGGATGAAAACGCGGCGATCACCGACCGAACCCTGCTGGTCAAGTCGCTGTCGGTGCTGACCGTGGTGCTGGCGGCCTTTGTCGGGGCGCGCTTCATCGGCCTGGAGTCGGGCACCATCGGCATGGGCGGCGCGGCCCTCCTCCTGCTGCTCGACAACCTGGGCCGGTCGGCCGAGAGGCAGACCGAGAGCGTGACCAAGGTTTTCAACGAGGTGGAGTGGATCACGCTGTTTTTCTTCATCGGCCTGTTCAGC
>JBIJDP010000161.1:0-5850 GCA_044344065.1 Opitutaceae bacterium | reverse complement strand
CATGAACCTGTGGAAGCACCAGCGCTTCACCTCCTTCGACCGGACCGTGCCCGATGCCTACAATCTGTTTTCGCACTGGGGCTTTGTCCGGAAGGTCGCCTACAGCAATATCGAGCAGCTCTCCACCTACACCACCGTGGAGATTCCCACCAAGGCGACCGCCGGCGTGGAATTTCTCGGCACGCTGGGCTCCGGCCAGCCGGCCCTGGATTATTACGGCCTGGCCCCGCACCCCGAGAACGAGCCCGTCACGACGGCGAACCGGCACGTGCTCGTCGTCCTTTACTACGGTCCGCGCGACCCGGACCGCTATGCCAGGCTGCGGGTCAAGGTGGCGGGACTGAACCGGCCGGACCATGCGCGGCTGCGGGTGGGCGTGGACTATGCCGACGGCACAAGCGAGACCCTCGCCACCTTCACCGCGACCGGTGACGCCCCCGCCTCCGTGACTCGCCCCATCCGCCGGTTCACCGTGCGGGTGGAGGATGAGGCGACCGGCCGCGCCATCGGCAGCATGGACATTCCCTACCTGTTCCGCGACGAGCCCCCGGACGTCGAGGCGCCGCAGAATCCGATCTCCCTGTTCTCCGAGGAACTCGTCGCCGCCGATCCGAAGACACGGATCAAGACCGAGGGGCTGGCCCCGCCCGAGGGCCCGTATCCGCAGTGGGATCTCCCGCTGATCCGCTGGGTGAAGGCGCCGGTGATGCGCCTGGAAATCCCACCCCAGAAAAATCTCGGCCGCCTGGAGCTGTCCTTTGAGCTCCGCCTGCACAGCCGCGAGGCCGCGCAGTTTGACGTCCTTTGCAACGGCGAGATCGTGGCCGCCTACGATTGGGCCAATCGCACCGGCTGGTTCATCAAGCAGCTGACGCTGGCGCCGAAGCCCGGCCCCAACGTGATCGAATTCCGCAACGTCGCCGTCGGCAACGAACCCGACTGGCTGGACTACCTTGATCGCCACCCCGACGTAAAGGACTACGTGCTAGGCCAGGGCATCCCGCTGGAGCAGGGCGCCCGCGAGCACTACGAGATGTTCGGGAAAAAGGAAAACCGCACCCTGCACATGAAGCGCCGGACCGAGACGCTCCCCGGCGAGCCCTACTATTACATGTTCCGGACCCTGCGGATCGACGCCTTCAGGTCACCATGAGCACCGCCCCGATGCCATCCGCTCCCGTGCCCCCGGCCGGTGCCGGCCGCAACGCCTACATCGACACGCTGCGGGGCTGGAGCATCTTCGGCGTGGTCTGCGTGCATTTTGCCGGCAGCTTCGTGACCACCGACATCCATGCGTGGAGTCCGTCCTTCTACCTCGGTCTCACCCTGAACCAGGTCTTCAGCTTTGCCGTTCCGCTGTTCGTCTTCCTCTCGGGCGTGCTGGCCGGAGCCTCGAAAAAACAGGTCACCCTCGGCGACTACTACCGCGGCCGGCTGTGGCGGATCGGGTTCCCCTACCTGGTCGTGAGTGTCGCCTCGTTCTTCCTGCTGAATCATTACACCGCCTGGCAGGCCCTGCCCGGCATTGGGGCCAAGTTCACCTGGCTCTGGCAGCGCGTGCTCTTCTACGGCGTCGAGCCCACGCTCTATTTCATCCCGCTCATCCTCCAGCTGTACCTGCTGCAGCCGGTCCTGAAGGTCCTGCCCGCCTGGCTCAACCGCCTCGTCCCCGCCTGCCGGCCCGAGTTGTGCGCCCTGATCCTGACCGGCCTGTTCCTGATCCTTCACGTCACCATCGGGGTGCTGTGCGACCGCGGCACCCTGAACTACTACGTGTGGGGCCGGCCAAACTCCCTGTTCTGGATGTTCTACTTTTTCCTCGGGTTGCACTACCGGAGCGTCGTCGGGTTTGTGTCCCGCCGGACCCTGGCGATCATCGGCGGCATCGTCCTGACCGCGGCCGCCGCCGCCATGGCCTGGAATGGCTGGCAACTGACGGATCGCTCCGTGGTTGGCGCCAGCTTCGAGTTCAACCGCCTCGATTTCGCCTATGCCCGGCCGGTGCTGATCGGTTATGACCTTGGAATGGTCCTGGGTCTGGCCACCGGCATTGCCCTGGGTTGGGCCTCGCGGGAGACCCCGGTTTCCTATCTCGGCCGCTACACCCTGGAAATCTACCTCTGGCACATCCTCGTGCTCTATTACGGGGTGTGGCGCTACCCTGAGGCCCTGGCCTCGTGCCGGCAGATTCCCGAACTGATCGTCATCGTCTGCGCCGCCGCGGCCCTGGTCATCGCCATCGCCACGGACGGGCTGCAGCGTCTGAAAAACTACGTGCGATCCCACCGGGTCCTGATCGTGCCGGCCTCCTGAGTCCAGGTGAGGCTCACCGTTCAAATCGCAGTGGACATGCCTGCGCAAAAGCGGCTCTTTAGTGGGTTTAGGTCTCGCCTGCCCTGACTCACTCAACTTCCCTCCGCGCTCCCAAATGGCCAGCCCCAGCACCAATTCCTCCCCCAGCATCGCGGTCGTCATTCCCTGCTATCAGGAGGAAAAGACCATCGGCGGCGTGGTGGCGGCCTTCAAGGCCCAGCTTCCCTCCGCCGCCGTGTACGTCTTTGACAACAACTGCACGGACCGCACCGCCGAGTGCGCCCGCGCGGCCGGCGCCACGGTCATCCGCGAGAAACGACAGGGCAAGGGCCACGTGGTCGCCACCATCTTCGAGGTCGTCCCGGAGGACATCCTGATCATGGTGGACGGCGACGGCACCTACGACGCCACGGCGGTCCACCGCCTCCTGCAGCCGATCCTGGCCGGCGATGCCGACATGACCGTCGCCGCCCGTCTGCAGCAGTACACCGATAAGTCGTTCCGCAAGTTCCATGTCGCCGGCAACCAACTGGTCTGCTGGATCATCAACCAGATCTTCCACGCCAGCATCTCCGACATCTTTTCCGGCTACCGCGCCTTCACCCGCGACTGCGCCCTGACCATCCCGATCACCTCGCATGGGTTCGACGTCGAGACCGAGCTGACCGTGCAGAGCCTTTACCGCGGCGCGGTCGTGAAGGAAATCGAGGCACCGTACGGCGAGCGGCCGTCCGGCAGCTTCTCCAAGCTGCGCACCATTCCCGACGGCATCCGGGTGCTGCTGCGCCTGTTCCTGCTCCTCCGGGCCTACAAGCCGCTCACCCTGTTCGGCTCCCTCTTCATCATTTTGCTCCTGATCTCGGTTGGCACCGGTATCCTGCCCTTCAGCGAGCTGGTCCTGCACCGCTACGTGGCGAGCCGCGCCTGCGCCATCGTCTCCATCGCCAGCGGCCTGCTGGCCTTCATGAGCCTCTCGCTGGGCCTCGTGCTCAGTTCGGTCAACCAGCGCCTGCTCGAGGTGGAACGCGTGGTGATCAAGCGCATCAAGAGTTCCCGTGCCGGCTGACGCAGGCTTGCGCCATGGGCACGAAGGACTTCAACGCACTCGACCTCTTCATCTGCCGCTGGCGCTCGCGGATTGTCCGCCGCCATATCCGGACCGGCTCCGCGGTGATGGATTTCGGCTGCGGGCACCAGGCCTTTTTCCTACGGACGCTCGCGGCGGACATCAGCCAGGGCATCGGCCTCGACTACGATGCCACGCCGGGCCGCGTGGCGGCCAACCTCGAGATCCGGAAATTCCACTTCAAGGACCGCTTTGATTTCCCCGACCGCACCTTCGATCACATCTCCATCCTGGCCGTGCTGGAGCACATTCCCCTGAACCAGGTGGACGTGCTGTTCAACGAATTCCGCCGTCTGCTGAAACCCGGCGGCTCCGTCCTGCTGACCACCCCGACGCCCGCCTCCCGTCCGCTTCTGGAATTCCTGGCCTTCCGGCTGCGGATTATCTCCGGCCCGGAGATTGCCGACCACAAGCACTACTGGAGCCAGGAGGATGTCCGGGCCCTCGCCGCCCGCACCGGGTTTTCCTGCGCGCACTACCGGACCTTTCAGTTCAGCCTAAACAGTTTTGCCGCCCTTGAACCGCTGATTTCTCCACCCACGCCGGCGCCCTAGTCTTTGTCGCGATGGACCTCCTGCTCCTGCACCTTGTAATTATTGTGTGGTTGTCGGTGGGCGCCGCCTCCCGGTGGACGGACCATCCCTCGGATGCCCTGCTGGCGGCCGGCGCGCTGGTCTGGATGAACCTGCAGGTGACTTGCCTGGTGCTCTCACTCTTCGGCCGGTTGGGCGATCCCTTTTGCTTTCTCACCGTCTCTCCCGGTCTCGCGATCGTGACGGCATTGGCCGCCTGGCGGTTCCCGGTGCGCCCGGCCATTGTCCCCGACCCGCAACCGGTGCATGGCGGACTGACCCTGGCCGCGTTTCTCACGCTCGCGCCCATCGCCCTGGCAGGCGCCTGGGTCGCCGCCCACTATCTGCCAACCGACCCGGCCTCGCTCAGCCTGTCGCTGCCTCGTTCCCTCTGGCAGATCAGTTCGGGCAGCATCCTGGCGCTGCCAGCGGACAACGCCGGGCAGGCGCTCCATCCCTTCAATTACGGCCTGCTGCAGGTCTGGGCGCTGGTCCTGCAGCCGTCGCTGCAGGCGCTCAATTTTTTCAACCTCATCGGCTGGCTCGCCGCCGGTTTCGCCGTCCACCGCCTCGCACGGGTCGCGGGCTGTGGCGCCAACTCCGCGCTGGCCGCCGGCTGGTGCGCCCTCCTGGCCACACCCGTGCTGGCCCAGTCCCAGACCGTGGGTCCGGTCCTATGCACGGGTGCCACCCTGGTCGCGGCGGCAAGCTTCACGCTGGATTGGGTGAAGCGCGGCCGGCTGGCCTCCGCGGCTTTCGCCGGGTTGCTGGCCGGTCTCGCGGCCGGCAGCCATCTGGGGGCGCTGCTGCTGGTGCTGGTCTTGGTGGCGTTGGGTATGGTCCTCGGCCTGCCGCCGCGCAAGGACCACGGCTGGAAAGTCGCGTTGCCCGGCCTGGGCCTCGGCTTGCTGCCGTACTTCCTCGTGAACGTGCCACTGCTCGCGGAACCGGGGCTCGGGGCCTGGCGGATGGCGTGGCAGCAACTCGGGGAGAAATCCACCGGACTGGGCTTTGCCACGCTCATGCCGCTTTGGCGGACCCCGGACCCACTGCTGGCACCCACCGAGGACGCCGTCGGGCTTGGTTGGACCGGCCTGGTCTGCGTGGCGGCGTTAGCGCTGACCTTTGGCCGCGCAGGATCACACGGACGTACGGCTGCCTGGCTGGGTTTGCCGGCCCTGGCCTGGCTCATGGTCTGCACGATGGCCAGCCATTGGATCGGACTCGGCTCGGGCGCTCTCGTGCCCGGACTCCTTCTCGCCGCCCCCTGTGTCGCCCTCCTGATTGACCGCAGCAAACTCCCGGTGCGCACCTGGGCCCTCCTCGGAGCGGGACTGGCCCTGGGTTCCCTGTGGTCCGCGCAGCTTTATCTCCGGCACAATGCCTACCGTCCGCTCGAGCCCCTCCTCGACTCCACTCTCGCCGGACGTCAGCACTCCCCCCTGCCCCCTCTGCTGGAGCAGCGTCTGCTGGAGGAACCCCGCCTCCGGCTGAACACGTCGGGCGATGACCTGCTGCTGCATGCCTTGCTGGGGCGTCCCCGGCCCGGAGAGGCGGAGGTCGTGGCCGGCCGCATGGACGGCTCCTACACTGTGTTTTCCCGCAGGGCCGGAACCGTTCCCCGCCGTGCGGGTGGATTCGCCGCCGGTCACGATTACGCCCTCATTCCCTTCCTGGACAAACCCAGTGCGGGCGTCGAGCACCTCGGTCATATCAAGCTCGGATCCATCCAGCACGAGTTCTTCGGACTGACGGCCGCCGCCGCCGACCAGGCATCCCGCCCCACCGAACGCGCCCTGCTCGCCATGATTGGACCGGGACCGGATCCGGCCAACCCTT
>JBIJDP010000160.1:0-5869 GCA_044344065.1 Opitutaceae bacterium | reverse complement strand
GCCGACGCCGACAACGCCTTCTACATGAAGCTCGCGGACGACTGGGACATTGGTTCCAAGCTCCCCGAGCAGGCATGCCTCATCTCCCTCCAGGGTATCGTCAACGCAAACTCCCCGCGGCTCTACTTCACCTTCGGGCCCGAGTATCCTTTCAATTACACTGAGGACCTCCGCGCCTGGCTCGAGTCACGGCGGAATTTCACCTTCACGCAACTGGGTACCCTCGAGGACGCGTTGCGCACCTTCAAGGACGACATCAAGGGCTACATCGTCTGGGACAAGGAGGTGCGCACCTCGCTCATCGTCGCCTACACGCTGGCCGGGTTGGAAAAGGGCATCGTGATCAGTGCCGACCTCATTCCGCTCGCTGAGAAATACGGGCTCCGCCCAATCGACGACTTCCGCGGCCGCTTCACCGGGAAATCAGACTACGAGATCTACTCGTGGGCCAAGGAGCGTTATTGGGCGCGTTGCTCGCGCGATGTCATCGTCTGGCTCGGCGGCGTGCACGGCACGCAGCTCATGCCGGCGTGCGCCGACTACGGCATGCTGAAGCAGGGTTTCTGCTCCGACCTGTCGAATCGCCGCACCGACACGCAGGAATATGAACTCACCAAGAGTCTCTACGCCGAGATGAAGCCGCTCGGCCAGGTCTGGGGCTGGCATTCGTACAAGAAGGACATGGAGGAGGAGATGACCAGCCTGCTGTCCTGCTATGCACTGACCTCCGACGGCCTCAACACGATGCCGAACACCAGCTTCCTCGTGCATGTGCCGGTGTCGCCGGGTTTCGTGTTCAAGAACCACCACAACCTCGTCCCCGGTCGCAAGTACGTGCCCGAGAAGAAGGTCTATCTCGCCCTGATCCAGACCGACGGGCTCGGCATCGGTGCTTGGCTGAAGCCCGGGCGCGGCTCGATTCCCTACGCCTGGGAGGTGACGATGAAGTTCATCAATCTCTCACCGGCGATGCTCGAGTACTACTACGATCAGGCCACACCCAACGACTACTTCATCGGCAGTCTCTCCGGTTCGTCCTACTGCTATCCCAAGGCCTTCCCGAAGGAGTGGCTGCCGAAGGAAATCGCGCAGGCCCGCACGCTCATGGAGAAGCTCGACCTCCGCGTCTTTGAGATCATGGACTACGCGGGCCAGCGCACCGAGGCGGCGGAGAACAACCTCCCGCTCGACATCGTCGACGCCTATTACGCCAACATGCCCGACGCCATCGGCTTCGTGAATGGGTATTACGCTGCCAACACGTTCACCGTCCGCGACGGCCGGCCGTTCCTGTCCTACGACTATTACCTCCCCGCCTCAAAATCCGAGGCCGAGGCCGCCGCCGACCTGCAGGAGCTCGCCTTGATCAACGATGTCCGCCCGTACTTCCTCCTCGTGCACGTCCGCGAGAACAGCGACGTCGCCCGGGTAAAATCCATCTGCGACAAACTGGGTCAGGACTTCGAGATCCTGCCCCTCGATATCTTCCTCAAGATGGCCGGTGAGAACCCGACATATCGGGAACGGTTTCTCGAGTGAGCCCTTGTAGGGGCGCACCCCGTGTGCGCCCTTCGAGACCGCCGGCGCGAATTGGCACCTGAGGGCGCAGTCAAGCTGCGCCCCTTGTTGCTTATCGTTCTCTTTCTCGGCTTGGAAGTTGGCGTCCAATTGCGACCGAGGGCGGTCGCACTCCCACGCGAGGCGGGGATCGGAATCCCCGCCCTACATCCAACCGGCTTTGCTCTTGAGCCGTCACGCCAATGCCGCTGAGACTCCCCCAAAAATCACCCATGAAATCTCGCCTCGCTGCTTTCCTTCTGGCCCTGCTCGCCTTCGGTGCGCTGCGGGCCGCCGAACTCCCGGCCTACACCCCCGACTCCAACGCCCTCCGCAGCGCCGTGCCCGCCGCGTACACCTGGGACGTTTCGCCGCTCTTTGCCTCGGACGCGGCCTTCGACCAGGCCCTCGTCAAATTGCGGCAGGACATCCCCGCGCTGGCGCAATTCACCGGCCGCCTGTCCGATCCTGCCACGCTCTTCAACTGCCTCGACCGCTATTTCCAACTGCATGTCGATGCCAACAAGCTCACCCTCTACGCCAACCTCCGGCAGAATATTGCGCTGACGGACGCCACCGCCAATGCGCTCGTCACGCGCAGCCTCGCGGCGATGGATGAACTGATGCAGGCGGCGACCTTCATCCGCCGTGAAGTCCTCGCGCTGCCGCCCGGCGCGGTGCCCGCGGCCGTGGCCGCCGAGCCCAAGCTCCAGCCCTACCGCGCCTACATTGAAAACCTCCAGCGCCGCTCCAGCCGCGTGCTCTCCGCCGATGCCGAGCGCGCCCTGGGTCTCCTCGGCGACAATCTCTGGGCCGAGATCGATCTGAATGAACTCCCCTCGGGTTACGAGGATACGCACGGCGCCATCATGTCCGAACTCCCGCTGCCGCAGATCAAGGATGCGGCCGGCAAGGAGGTTCAGCTCACGCTGTCCAACTACAGCCGTCTCCGCGCCTCGCCGGACCGCGAAGTGCGCCGCGCCGCCGTGGCCGGACTCTTTGGCGCGCTGCGCAAGCACGAGCAGTCCCTCGCCGGCACGCTCGCCGGGCAGATCAAGCTCGACGTCGCCTACGCCCGCGCCCGCGGCTACGACACCGCGCTCGCCGCCTACCTCGACAAGGACAACGTCAGCCCGGCCGTGTACGACAACCTCGTCAACACGGTGAACGCGCACCTGCCGCTCCTCCACCGCTACATTGCGCTCCGCAAGCAGATCCTCGGCCTGCCCGACGTGCGCTTCTACGATCTCTACATCCCGCTCGTCGCCGGCGTGGAGAAGGACATCCCGTTTGCCGAGGCGCAGAAGATCCTGCCCGAGGCGCTCAAGCCTCTGGGCGAGGAGTACGGCCGCCGTCTCGTCGAGGGCCTCGATCCTCAGCACGGCTGGCTCGACCTCTATCCACACAAGGACAAGCGCAGCGGTGCGTTCTCCGCCAGCACCTACGGTCCGCATCCGTGGGTGTTCATGAACTACCAGAACTCCCTCGATGACATGTCCACCCTGGCCCACGAATACGGCCATGCCCTGCACAGCGACCTCGCGATGAAGGCGCAGTCCTATCCCGACTACCGCTACACCACGATCCTCGCCGAGATCGCCTCCACCTGCAACGAGACCCTGCTGTCCGACTACCTCCTCGCCCGTACGAACGACAAGGCGGAGCGGACCTACCTCCTCGTCGAGCGGCTCGAGTCGATCCGCCAGACCATTTTCCGCCAGACCATGTTCGCCGAGTTTGAGCGCGCCATCCACACACTCCACGAGCAGGGCGTGCCGCTGACCGCAGCCAAGCTGGAGGAAACCTATCGCGATCTCGTGCAGCGCTACTACGGCCCCGGGTTCACGATGGGCGAAGATGACGGCCTCGAGTGGGCCTACATCCCGCATTTTTATTACAAGTACTACGTCTACGCCTACGCCACCGGCCTTTCCTCCGGCATCGCCATCGCCGACCGCGTCCGCGAGCTCGGCGAGCCCGCCGTGCAGGACTATCTCGGCATGCTCAAAGGTGGCTGTTCCAAGCCACCGCTCGAATTGCTCAAGGGCGCCGGCGTCGATCTCACGACGCCCGCCCCCGTCGAGTCCGCGATGAAGAGCTTCGAACGCACCCTCGACGAGGTGGAGAAGCTGCTGGCAAAGTAGGCGGCGCGACGCGGGGCGCCGCGAACGTCCAACATCCAACATTCAACATCGAACTATGAGGCTCCGTGTGCGTGCGATGTGGGAGCGAGCTAGCTCGCGACGATATCGTCATTGCGCTCTTTGCGGTTAAATTTGATTGGGTCGGAGCGGACGAGGCCGTCCGCGCTCCCAGGGAGACGCAGCACTTCGACGTTAGGCGTTAAAAGTTAAACGTTGAGCGTGAAGCGTTCGCGGGCTTCGCCCGCGCCCTCCGACATTCGATGTTGGAAGTTGGATGTTGGACGTTCGCGGCGGCGCCCCGCGCGCCTCAATGCGACTCGGTGAAGCTGGTGATCGAGTGCCACTCGAACACCTCTTGGAGCAGCACGCGCTCGGCCTTGGCGATGGCGCGCTCGAGGCCGGCCCAGGTCTGGCTGTGCGCGATTTCCTTCCTCACGGTGCCGAGGCGGATGCACATTTCGCGGTAACGGGCCACGCGGCGGTGGAGGTCGTTGATGGAAATGAGCGAGATGAACGCGGCGGCGAACACGGGCAGAATGATCGGCCCGAAGTGGAAGAATAACTCCTCGACGAACGGCGACACCTCGAAGTGCAGCGTGCCCTCCAGCGCGTAGCCGATGGTGAAGAGAATCGCCAGGACCGAACTGGCGGTGAAACCAAAGCGGAGCTTGGCCAGCAGGGGGATGGCCTTTTTTTCCTGCCGCGTGAAATAGGCCATCTGGTCGTCAATGCGGCCGGCGAGATAGTGCTGCTTGAAGGTGTCGAAATCCGGCCGGGCCTCGCGGGCGGCGCGGCGGTGGAGCACGTCGAGGGAGCGGCGCAGCGGCTCGAGCCCCGACCAGTCGAAGTCGGCAAAGAGCCGGGTCGCCCGCGGCAGACCCCAGATGGCCAGGGCCGAGCGCGTGATCTCCGCGGCGAGGCGGCAGCGGGTCCAGTTGTGCTGCGTGCGGCGGTGGCGGACGACGTACGCCACGCCGAGCGCACCGAGCAGGCAGAGCAGCTTGCCCCACGGCAGCAGGCTCCAATGCCAGCCAAACGCGAGGGCGGCGGTGGCGAGGGCGGTGGCGGTCACGTGCAGGCCGAGGGTGAGGGCGATCAGTCGGCGGAAGTGCGGTGAACTGTGCGTGGCGGCATCATCCACCTTGCGCTGAAATGCGGCGACGCGGTCGAGGGAGCTGTCGCCGGTGGGATCGGCTCCGCCGGGCACGCCGTTCAGGAAACGCAGGTTGGCATCGTGCAGCCGGAGCTCCTCGAAATTCTCCCGGCGCACGGCCTTCGAGTCGGGATTGATGATCACCACGGGCCGGCCCATGGCGCGGGCGTAGGCGACTACGTCGGCGGTGCCGCCCTTGCCGCGGGCGGGCAGCCCGTCCCAGACGGCGAGCAGCACGTCGCAATTGTTCACGATCTCGAAGCCGCCGGTGAGGTAGGCCTCGTCGCGCGAGCCCGGTTCGGCGGACACCTCGATGTGCTCGGCATGAGCGAGCAGGGCCTTCACCTCCGGCCAGGCCTCCGGGGCAAAGTCGCGTTCGAAGTCCACGAGCGGCAGGGGCAGCAGCGCCTCCCAGCCGAGGCCTAGGTCAAGGGCGGTCCGCACAAACACGAGATCGGCCCCGGCGGCGGCCGAGGAGAGGGCAATCCATTCCCCTGGCGACTCGCGGCGCAATTCCTCGAGGATGGCGGTCACGGCCGCCGTGGTACCGGGGGAGTCGGCGAGCTGCCGGTGACCGGTGAAACCGACAACGTGGAACAGGGGCAACTGACCGGCTTGGGCGGGGAGGGTGGGCATTCGGCCTGTGGTGGTGTGGCAACGGGTGCCAGTGCAGGTTTGGGCTGGCAAGGTATAAGCTTAATAGGCATCAACAGATTACCTTATGCCAGTCCAAGCCCCCCCACCGGGCGCCGTTTTCCTCAGCTATGCCCGTGAGGATACCGACGCAGCCCGTCGCATTGCCGATGCACTCCGGGCCTTTGGGGTCGAGGTGTGGTTCGATCAGAACGAGCTGCGCGGCGGTGATTCCTGGGACGCCAAGATCCGCACCCAGATCCGCACCTGCACCCTGTTTGTCCCGATCATCTCCGCCCAGACGCAGTCGCGCGGTGAGGGCTATTTCCGGCGCGAGTGGAAACTGGCCGTCGAGCGCACCCATGACATGGCCGCCGGCGTA
>JBIJDP010000159.1:0-5963 GCA_044344065.1 Opitutaceae bacterium | reverse complement strand
GTTCTTCTTGGAGTGCCAGCTGTCGACCGACGCGTTGTTGCCGGAAAAGCGGATGGAGTCCTTCGCGACGAGGCCATTGGCGAACCGGGAGGACTTGCGCAGCCGGATCTCGACCCATTTCTGGATGGTTTGACCGGTGCTGAGGGTGATGATGGAGCGGGCGGCGGCCCGGGGGGCGTTGCTGTTGTAGCCAAACACGTACACGCGCACGATGCCGGTGACATTCTGGTCGAAAGTGTAGGTCGTGTTCTCCGAGGGCAGCCGGCGCCGGGCGTCGCCCGCGGGCACAGGGTAGGAGGTGTCCCAGCCATGGTCGCTCCAACTGTAGCTGCTGTCGGCCACGGTCTTGTTGATGGCATACATGGCCTCCTCCAGTCCATTCTCGGCCAGATTCATGGCCGCATTCCGGTAAAAGGCGCCGTTGGAAATTAGCAGGCTCGTGCGGCTCATCTGCAGATAGCTGACCAGCGAGACACTGATGACCGCGGAAATGATCATCGCGACGATCAGGACGGAGCCCCTCGCTGCGGTGGAAGGCACGGGCCCGATGCGGGTGGGATTGACTGGGACTCGGAAATTCATCCTGAACTTGGAAGGCCGGTGATGAATGTTTCCCGTCCCGGGGTGAGGACGTTAACAAACGCGGGCGGTAAATATTAGGCGATCGGTGCGGGCAGCATGCGTGGGTAAAGGAAGATTTTGCTGGGGAGCTTGGGCCTGGTCCGTCGAGAAATCGTCAGGCAGCCATGCCGGTGACCGGCCGCTGTATTACCAGCTCAACACGGTGACGGCGCTGCGGTCGGCGGCCGTGGTGATTTCGCGCCAGAGCGAGACACGGTAGGGATTGTTGCCGCCGAAGTCGCCGAGGGATTCGTCGTAGTGAAAAAAGGCGTTGCCGACCACGGTGATGTCATTCGCCACGATCGACCCGCAGACGTCGCCGTTGCCGTTGATTTTGACCGAGCCCTGCGGGGCATACACGACGGCGCTGAGGGCACCATTGCCGGCGATCTGAATATTTTGCACGCCAGAGGTCTTTGTACCCCAGATCTGCAGTCTCTCGGGCAGATTGGCGGTGGCCGCGGTGGTCCCGCCGTTCATAATGCCTTGTCCGGCGATCGTTATGTCGCCCGGGGCGTAAATTTCGAGTTGCGAACCCGCTTCGATATTGAGCGCTCCGCTGCCACCGCCGATGCCGATGGAAGTTGAGGTGTTGGTCAGGGTGATCACGACTTGCACAGCGGGAGACCCCGCGGTCTTCTTCTGTCAGGTACTTGTTATTAAAATTTATCTGTCCCGTGGTGTAATAATATTTGCCGTCAGAGGCGGCGACATCGGCAGCTCTGGGCAGGATCGTATTGGCCGTGATGTTGGCAATGTCGGTGTAACCGGCGGTAGTAGGCGGTGAAACCGGGTCAAAACTGGCGGAAAAGTCCGTGGAGACTCGGCTCATGTCCATCGTGCCGCTTGGCGTCCCATAAGGTCCTACCACGCCGTTGCTGCCAACGGAAGGTACGGCGCCGCCCGTGGCGGCATAGCCCCAGATGTCGGCATTCTGGACAAGGACGGCGTTCACAGAAACGGAGATGGAGCCGACAGAGCCCTTGTCATGATCGACCGCGGAACTGTAGGGCACGGGAGATCCGCGCGGAGTGCCGTCGTCGTTTTTCTTGGAGTGCCAGCTGTCCACCGACGCGTTGTTGCCGCTGAAGCGGATGGAGTCCTTGGCCACCAGACCGTTGGCGAACTTGGAGGTCTTGCGCATCCGGATTTCAACCCATTTTTCCAAGGTCCGGCCGGAACCCATGTTGATCGTGGAGCGGGCAAGGGCGCGGGGGGCCGTGCCGGCATAACCGAACACGTAGACGCGCACGGTACCGGTGACACCCTGGTCAAAGGTGTAGGTACCGGAGGCGGGCAAACGGCGCCGCGCGTCGCCAGCCGGCAGGGGGCTGGTGGTGGTCCAGCCGTTGGAAGCCCAATTGTAGCTGCTGTTGGCCACGGTCTTGTTGATGGCATACATTGCCTCCTCGAGTCCGTTCTCGGCGAGGTTCATGGCGGCGTTGTTGTAGAGAGCGCGGTTGGAGATGACCAGGCCGGTGCGCCCGAGCTGCAGGTAACTCGCGAGCGAGATCCCGATGACGGCGCACAGGATCATGGAGACGATGAGCACGGAACCCTTCGACCGCGCCTGGCGCAGGTTGCGGGTCGCGAGAGGACGGAGCGAAGGGTTGGTATTCATTGGGAGCGCCTCTCAGGCGGTGACGATCTTGTTGCGAAGGATGAAGCGGGCCGAGAGCACGGTATTCGTCGCGGCGACGACGGTCGTGTTCGTGCGCGTGGCCTCGAGGGTGATCTGGAGCTGCTTAGTGCTGGAACTGGCGGCGGTGCGTTCCGCGGCGGTGGACAGAGGCATCTCCGCGCCGGCGACATTGAAAGCCGAGAAGGCGAAGCTGCCCGGGGTGACGCCCGTGATGAGCGCTGCACCATTGCGGTTAAATCTCCGCGTGCCGCTATCGTAGGAGTAGGTGATGCTGGCGGAGTTCACCACGATGGTGGCCGAACTGGCGCTGTTCCAGGTGATGGCGCTGGCCTGGCGAACGTCCTCCGCGAAGAGTTCCAGCCCCCGGCGGGCCTGGGTCTCCATGTCGGAGTAGTTCTGCATGTTGGCGCCGCTGCGGCCGAGGAAGAGGAAGGTTGAGAGGACCCCGGCCAGAATGAAGGTCGAGAGCGCCGCCCCGATCATGACCTCCACCAGGGTGAAGCCCTGGCGGAGGGCGGGCTTACGGGTGGGCAATGGTGTAGTAGTAGTCATAAAGGCCGTTTCGAGCGTAGATCGCATTGAAGGAACGGGTATGCCAGCGCAGGTCGTAGGTGCGCCAGCGGACGGAGATGTTGATGTTTTTGACCTCGCCGGGGCGGGTGCTGTCATCCGTGACCGTCCGGGTGATGGTGTAGATGCCTTCGATATTCGCGTGTTCACTGAAGAAGGTGGCACCGTCAAACATCTCGACTCCGGCGGGGCTTCCGGTCGGGAACGGGGCCGTGGTGTCCGTGACAGCGCTGAGCGCGTTGATTTGAGTCCAGCTCATCATGCGCAGGCGCTCCATTTCACTCTGGATGATTTGCGATGCGAGGGTGGTGCCGCGGGCGAGATCGATGTGCTTGTAGCCCGACTGCATCGCGATGATCGAGGTGGCGATGCCGAAGGCCATGATGAAGCTGGCCATGGCGACTTCGACAATCGTGAAGCCACCTTCGCGGCGCCGGCGGGTACGGAATGGAGTTGGCATGCGTCCATCATGCCAGCTTCGCGCCCGATATGTTAGAGGCTTACGGGTGCGTATTTCAGGCCTAGTGCAGGTAGGCCTGATGGGTGGACCACACCGGGTTCGGACTTGAAAATCACCAGCCGGCGAACACCGCGTCGTAGGCGGCGCGGCTCGCGGCGGAATTGAGCTCGCGCCATTTGGTAATGCCAAAGGGTGTATTCTCACCGGAGTTGGCGAGCGCCTCATCGTAGTGAAACGCCGCGTTGCCCACGAGGGTGATGTCATTGGCGACCACGGACCCCATCACATTCCCGTTGCCGTTGATGGTCACGGAAGCGTTGGGGGCGTAGACGACACTGCGGAGCGCGCCGTTGCCTGCGATTTGCATTTCCTGGCCGCCGGTCGTTGGGTTGGTGCCCCAGAATTGCAGGGTCTTGGGTTGGATGTTGGCGTTGCCGATGCCGTTGCCGGCGATCCGGACATTGCCCTCGGTGTAGACGGTGAAAGTTGAGCCGGCGGGGACGATGATGCTGGCCCGGCCGGTGACACTGATCGCGTTCATGCCGGAGCTGGCGGTGAGGATGAGGGTCACGTCGCCCAAGATAGTGAGCGTCTGATTGCCGTTCAAATTGATCGCGGCGCAACGCCAGAGGGTCGCAAGGCCGGCCGTGCCCAGGGTGGATCCGATATTGGCGATCGTGGTCCCGTCCGCCGGGGCGCCCACGGAGGGCAGCGCGGCGCTGAAATCCGTGGTGATGCGGTTCGCATCAATCTGCACGTCCACCGGCGTGCTCGCGCCGCGGATACTGCCGTTGCTGCCGACCTGCGGCTGGGAGCCACCGGTGTAAACGTAGCCCCAGATGTCAGCCTGGTTCACGAGCATGGCGGTGTTCGCCACGTTGATGCTGGCCACGCTGCCGTTGTCGCGGCGGACGTCGGCGCTGTAGTCAACCGGCGGGGTGGCGGGATCATCGTCGGGATCCGAGTTCCAGCTGTCCACGCTCGCATTGGCGCCGCTGAAGACGATCTGGTCCTTGGCGACGAGGCCGTTGGAGAAATAGGAGCGGCGGCGGAGGACGACCTCGATCATGCGGGTGACGGGCGGACCGTCGGGCGGATTGACCGAGGCGAGGGCGACGACCTTGGGATTGGTGCGGGAGGGGGGATTGGTGCTGGTGACGTAGACCTTGGTCCACCCGGAGGTGTTGGCGCCGAAGTCGAAGCCTGACAGTTTTTTCCAGGCCGAGGTGCCGTCGGAGTTCCAATCCGTCCAGCCATCAGCCTGTCCGGCCGTGGCACGGTTGAAGGACCAGACCGCCTCCTCCGCACCGGCTTCGACGAGGTTGAGCGCGGCGGTGCTGTGGAAGGAGCGCTTCGCCAGTCGGGTGGAACTCAGGTTGAGATTCAGGTAACTGCCCAGCATCAGGGCGATGATGGCGGAGAGCAGCAGGGCGACGATGAGGACGGAGCCCTGCGCAGGGTCCATGGCCCATTCCCGGATGCGCTCCCGGGGCGGGTGCGGGCGAAGCCGCGGTGAAATCGTGGAGCGGGACATCATTGGCTGACGCGCTTGTTGCGCAGCAGATAGCGGGCGGAGAGGGTACGCTGGCTGCTGGCGACCGTGGTGACACCCGTGCGGACGGGACGGAGTGAAACCTGGACCAGCTTGGTTTCCAGATCGTTGGCGGCGGCATTCGCGGTGACGCCGTTCTGCTCGAGCTTGAAGCGTTGGAAGGAGAAATCCGTCGCCACCCCGCGCACCAGGGCCTCGCGGGGCTGCGGGGAGGCGGCGTCGCCGATGACGCGGTAGAACGTGCGGGCCGTGGCCCCGACGGAGAGGGGATCGTAGGCGTAGGTGACCTGGGTGGTCGCGTTGCCGGCGGTGGGGAGGGTGAGGGTTAGGCTCTGGCTGCTGTTCCACCGGATGCCGGTGGCCATGCGCACATCGCCGGCAAAGCGATCGAGGGCCCGGCGCGTCTGGGCCTCCATTTCGCTGTAATTGCCCGTGCTGAAGCTGGTGCGGCCGATGAACAGAAACGCACTCATCACCCCGGCCAGCACCAGGGTGGCCAGTGAGGCGGCGACCATCATCTCGGCGAGGGTGAAGGCGCGGAAGCGGCGGGGACGCGTCGCGATATCAGTGGGCGGTGTAGAAATAGTCATAGAGGCCGCTCTTGCCGTAGCGGGTGATGACGCGGGCCGTGTGGGCCCGGCCGTCGTAGCCGCGCCAGCTCGAGACGAGGAGGATTTCCTTCATGTCGGTCTTCACGGTCCGGATGGTGCGGGTGCAGTCAAAGGTGGTGCGGGTGGAAGTGGCCGTGGGATCGGCCGTGACCAGGGCGGGACCGGCCTGCTGCAGCGTCTCGAGCTGGTCCCAGTTCTTGAGCCGCAGATTTTCCAGTTCGCTCTGCATGAGCTGGCTCGCGTAGGTGTAGTTTCTCGCCGTGTCGATGGCTTGCAGTCCGCGCTGCAGCGTGAGGATGGCGGTGACGATGCCGAGGGCTAGGACGATGGCGGCGAACATGACCTCGACCAGGGTGAAGCCCGCCTTGGGCGCATCCGGCAGCGACAGCGCCCCGGCATTGGGCCGCCCGGCCTGCTGCACGTAGAGGGCGGCGGCCTGCGAGCGGCGTTTGACCTGCAGTTTTTCAAAGACGTTGATCAGGTAATTTTTCACCGTGTTGTCACTGA
>JBIJDP010000158.1:0-5964 GCA_044344065.1 Opitutaceae bacterium | reverse complement strand
GCCTGGATGAAGCGGGTGCCGTCGTCGCCGTCGGCATGGATGTGCTTGAGCATGTCGATGACCGCCATGTTGGCACCGCCATGCAGCGGACCCCAGAGGGCGTTCACGCCCGACGAGACCGAGGCGAAGAGATTGGCGCCGGCGGAGGCGACCATGCGCACGGTCGAAGTCGAGCAGTTCTGCTCGTGATCGGCATGCAGCAGGAGGAAGAGATTGAGCGCCGCCGCGACCTCGGGCTTGGCCACGTAGTCGCGGTACGGCTCCGAGAACATGAGGTGCAGGAAATTCTCGCAGTAGCCGAGGTCGGGATTGGGATAATTCAACCGCCCGCCGCGGCTGACGCGGAAGGAGTGGGCGGCGATGGTGCGAACCTTGGAAATGGCGATGGCCGCGCCTTCGTCAAAATGCGCGCCGTCAATGTTGAGCGTGTTCGATACCAGATGCGGGTAATACGCGCCCAGGGCGTTGAAGGAAGAAGACAGCAGGGCCATGGGATGGGAATCCCGCGGGAACCCCTGGATGAACCGGATCACACCCTCGCGCAGGGGGGCGTGCTCCGTGAGCAGGGCGGAAAAGCGCGAACGTTGCACGGCCGTGGGCAGTTCCCCGTAAATGATGAGATAGGCCACCTCGATGAAGCTGGACTGTTCGGCAAGCTGCTCGATCGGATATCCACGGTAGCGCAGGATGCCCGCCTCGCCGTCGATGAAAGTGACATTGCTCAGGCACGCGCCGGTGTTGCCGTAACCGTCGTCGTAGGTGATGCAGCCGGTCTCCTGACGCAAATTGCGGATGTCGATGGCCTTCTCGCCTTCGGAACCGGTGATGACCGGCAGGGTTACTTCCTTGTTGTCGATCTTCAGTGTGGTCGTGGCCATGGACGTGATGGAGAACAAAAAAAATCCACCTTGCAAAGAAAAGTTGCCGCCGAACGCCAAGTTGGCGCGGACATAAGCCTCCCTCACGCGAAATTCCGGGAGCAGATCGGCTAATTTCACGCAGTGACCCCTGTTGGAGGGGTCCGAAACGCAGAGGCCATATCCCGCCAGAAATTACCGTAGTGGTAGCGCCCGGCCTCCCTCCTTCGCTCGACCTATGGATGGCAGGCCGGACGGGCGTGATCAAAGGCACCAATGTCCAACAGCCGGGCTGTACTGTAGGAGCGGCTTTACGCCGCGATCAGGAGCGCAACATCGCGGCCTAAAGCCGCCCCTACAGTTTTCGTTCCTACCCCCACCCTCAGGCCTTTGCGCCCACCGCCACGAAGTTCCGGTATAGCTGCAGGCCCTTCGCCTGGCTCTTCTCCGGATGGAACTGGGTGGCAAAACAGCGCCCGCGAGCGATTGCCGCGGTAAAAAGGCCGCCGTACTCACATTCGGCGAGCACGAGCGCGGGATCGGCGGGTACGCAATAATAGCTGTGCACGAAGTAGAATGCCTCCCCTTCCGGGGCCAGTCCGGCCGCCAAGGGTGATCCCGGCTGGGTGAATCGCACGGTATTCCAACCCATGTGGGGGATCTTCAGGCCGGCAGGGGCCTTGAAGCGCACCACCCGGCCCGGGAATATGCCCAGGCCCTGGGTGTCGGCCTCCTCTGAAAAATCAAAGAGCGCCTGCAACCCGAGACAGACCCCCAGGAATGGCCGGTCGGCGCGAATCCACTCGCGCACCGCCAGATCCAGGCCGCCCGCCTTGAGCGCGGATATGCAGTCGGCCAGGGCGCCAACCCCGGGCAGCACCAAGCCTGCAGCCGAAGTGATCTCATCCGGCCGGGTGACGATGCGCACGGCTCCCCCGGCGGCCTCGACCGCCTTGGCGACACTGCGCAGGTTGCCCATGCCGTAATCAATTACGGCCACTGTCGGTGCCGGGCCCATGACCTAAAGCAGCCCCTTGGTGCTCGGCAGCACACCCGCCGTGCGCGGGTCCAACTGCGTGGCAACATCGAGCGCGCGGGCCAGGGCCTTGAAGATGGCCTCGGCCACATGGTGCGGCTCCTCGCCGTACTCGAGCTTCACGTGGAGGTTGCAGCCGAGGGCGTTGCTGAACGCGCGGCTGAACTCCTTCACGAGCACAAGATTGAAATCGCGGATGAACATGGTCGGCGCCGAGGCGTCGTACACGAGGCAGGCCCGGCCGCTGAGGTCCACGACCACGCGGGCCAGCGACTCGTCCATGGGCAGGAGAAAGAAACCGTAACGGCGGATGCCGCGCTTGTCGCCGAGGGCCGCCTTGAAGGCCTCCCCGAGCACGAGCCCCACATCCTCGACGGTGTGGTGATAATCAACGTCGTTGTCGCCCTTGGCCTTGATCTCCAGGTCAAACAGGCCGTGCTTCGCAAACAGGGTCAGCATGTGGTCGAAGAACGGCACCCCGGTGTCGATTTTCGACGCCCCGGTGCCGTCGATCCCGAGGGTGAGAACGATGTCGGTCTCGGCCGTCTTGCGGCTGATGGTCGCTATGCGTGCTTTAGCCATGCTTCAAGGGTGCGTTGGAGGACGAGCATCTCGTCATCCGTGCCGACGCTGATGCGCAGGAAGGAAGCGGTCAAGGCATGGCTGGGGAAGTAGCGGACCAGCACCTTGTGGCGGTAGAGGTAATCGTAGGCCGACTTGGCCACGGCGGGACCGGTTTCGCCCCGGGCGTTTTTCGGCTCGGTGAAGATGAAATTGGCCTGCGAGGGATAGGTGAACCAGCCCTGGGCAGCCCAGGTCGCAATGCAGCGGTCGCGCGTGGCCCGGACCCTGGCGACAATCCCCTCATAATAGGCCGTGTCACCCAGGGCGGCGATGGCTCCGGCCTGCGAGAGGCGGTTGACGTTGTAGCTGTCGCGCACCCGGTCGAGCAGGTCGATGACCGTGGGATGGGCCAGGGCATACCCCACCCGGAGACCGGCCAGCGCATAGGCCTTGGAGAGGGTGCGGACGACGACGAGATTGGGATGGCGGGCCAGCAGGGGGATGGCGTTTTCATGGGCGAACGGCGCATAGGCCTCATCCACCACAAGAAGACCGCGGAAGGATTGCAGCACCTGCTCTATCTCCGCGTTGCCAAAGGCCACGCCCGTCGGCGCATTGGGCGAGGTGAGAAAAAAGGCGCGGGCATTCGAGGCGGCGATCTGCGCGAAAGGCAGTCGCATCGAGCGGTCAAACTCGATCACCGTGCTGCGCCCGTCCTGGATTTCCACAAGCACCGGGTAGAGGGAGTAGCTGGGCAGGGTGAATCCGGCGGCGACCTCCTGTGTGCAGAAGCAGCGCACGAGGAGATTCAGGATATCGTCGGAGCCGTTGCCGATGCAGACGTTGTTTTCGTTCAGGCCGTGCAGCTTCGCCACCGCGGTGCGCAGGGGAGAACTCTTGGGATTGGGATAGAGCCGCAGGCTGCCACCACCCTCCCCCATTTCCTGACGGACGGCCTCGGCCACGCGGGGGCTGGGCGGATAGGGACACTCGTTGGTGTTGAGCTTGGTCCAGCCGGGTTCCGTGGGCTGGAGGCCGGGAGTATAGGCGTGGAGCTTGGCGACGTGGGGCAGCGCCAGCGACCGGAGCGCGTCGTCGCTGCTCACTTGGCTGACTTCCCCGTTCTGATCGCCGCCGACCGGCCGTGGGCGTCGAGCCACTCCATGGCGGCAAAGGCGGCGACCACGCGGTTGCCGGCGCGAACGCTGGTCTTGTCGTAGCGCACGAGGCTGGTACGGCGCATGAAATCCGCCACGCGCAATCCGCTGAAGAATCGCCCGGCGCGACCCGTGGGCAGCACGTGGCTGGGCCCGGCGGTGAAATCACCGAGGGCGGTCGGCGTATAGTTGCCGATCATGATGGCGCCCGCGGTCGTGACGGCCTGCGTGAGTTTTTTCACGGCGGTTTCCTTCACGAGCAGTTCAAGGTGCTCGGGGGCGACATAATTGGCCACGGCGGCCGCCTGCGCCAGCGACGTCACTTCGACGGCGAGAAATCCTTGGTCGAGCACGCGCGCGGTCTTTTCGGAACGGGTGATCAGCCCCAGCTGCAGGGTGACCTCGGCCGAGACGGCGGCGATGATCGCCGCGGAGGTGGCGACGAGGTAGATCTTTTCGCGACCGGAACCGTGCTCGGCCTGGGCCAGCAGGTCGGCCGCGGCAAAGTCCGCCCGGGCGGTGTCATCGGCGATGATCATCACTTCGCTGGGGCCTGGCAGTGAATCGATGCCGACCGTGCCGAAAACCTGCCGCTTGGCCTCGCAGACGTAGGCGTTGCCGGGGCCAAAGATCTTGTCGACGGCCGGAATGCTCTCGGTGCCGTAGGCCATGGCCGCAATCGCCTGCACACCGCCGATGCGATAGACTTCCTTCACGCCGACAAGGTGCAACGCGGCCAGGAGACCGTCGGCCACCTTGCCCTGCGTATTGGAGGGGGTGCAGACCACGATCTCGGGACAGCCGGCAATCTGCGCGAGCGTGGCCGTCATCAGGACGGTCGAAACCAGCGGCACCTGGCCACCGGGCACATAAAGACCGACGCGCCGGATGGGGTCGTGCTTTTCCCCGACGATGGCGCCATGGCGGTTGCGGCCGCTCCAGGCCTGCGGCAGGCCGCGGCGGTTGAAGGCCAGGATGCCGGCATGGGCCTCGCGCAGGGCGCGCAGGTCGGCCGGCGGGAGGCGGTGGCTCGCCGCGGTCAATTCGGCCTCGGAGACGCGAAACTCGCGCGAGCGCAGCTTGGCACCGTCGAATTTGGCGGCGTAGTTGGCCACGGCCAGGTCCCCCCGCGCCCGGACATCGGCGAGGATGCCGGCCACGGCGGCCGCGATTTCATGGGATACGGCCGAGGTCTGGCAGAAGGCCGCGAGTTCGGCGTCAAAGTTTTTGCTGGCGAATTGAAGCGTGCGCACGGCAGGGCAAAAGCGCGGAGGCAGGACCAGGGCGCTCAGGGCGCGCCCAGGGATGGCATGGCGAACAGGCTGTCCGGGAAGGTCTCGTTCACCGCGACCTGTTCAAAGTTGATGGTGATGCGCTGCGCACCGCCGTCGGGCCGCTTGAGGGTGGTCACCAGGGTGCGGGGGAACCTGACACCGCCGGCCACGATCTCGCCTTGTTCGCGGATGGATTCGCCCTGCTGCGTTTCCGTCATCACCAGGCGGCCTGAGGCCGTGTCAAAATAGCGGTAGAAGACAATCTGCGGCGCATAGATGAAGGCGATCTTCCGGCAGGCGGTGCCATCAACCATGGCCGCACCCTGATCCTCGACCGTGCATTTCGGATCCCCGACGTTCCGGAAAAACGAGAGGTTCTCGGCCACGTTGGCGCGCAGGCTCCGGATCTGGTCGGCTTGGAGGAGCGAGAGCTGCCACTTTGAATTGTCGGCGGGGTCCTGCACCTTCTGCCAGCCCTCATAGCCGTCGAGCACGGTGGTTTCGACGCGCTTCTCGGCGGTGATCACGCTGCGCTGCCGGCTCGGCTTCGTGAAGATGATCTCGACCTTCACCGGACCCTGCGCGCCGGCCTCGGGAGTGGAGTCGTCGAGGACGAGCAGACCGGCGTAGCGCAGGGACGTGACCTGGGCCAGCGCCGCCTCACTCCCGAGATAGGCCCGGGCTTTGGCGATGATCTCCGGCTCGGCTGCATGGGCTGGCGACAGGGCCAGGCCGGCTAGGGCGAGCAGGAAACAGCAACGTTGCAGTAGGCTGGATATCGTCATGGCTGGGCAGAGTATGGGAAAGAATCAGCCGCAAGCAATGCTGGGGCGGACTTATTCCCACTCAATGGTCGCCGGCGGCTTCGAGCTGACATCGAGGACCACGCGGGACACCCCCCGCACCTCGTTGGTGATGCGGCTGGAAATGGTCTGTAGGATCTCGTACGGGAGGCGCGTCCAGTCGGCGGTCATGGCATCGATGCTTTCGACAATGCGCAGGCCAATGACATAGGCGTAGTTGCGCTCGTCGCCGACCACGCCGACGGACTTGACCGGCAGGAACACGGCAAACGA
>JBIJDP010000156.1:0-5973 GCA_044344065.1 Opitutaceae bacterium | reverse complement strand
GACGAGCCCTCCGCCGGCCTCGACCCCATCACCTCGCGCAAGCTCGACGAGCTGGTGCTCGAGATCCGGGAGATGTTCGGTACCACGCTCGTGGTCGTGTCGCACGAACTGGCCTCGATCTTCAGCATCGCCGACCGGGTCATCATGCTGGACAAGCAGCAAAAGGGCATCATCGCCCAGGGCGCCCCCAAGGAACTGGCCCTGAGCAGCCGCGACCCGCGGGTGACCGAATTCCTCTTCCGCGGGGACAAGCTGGAGGCGAAGCCATGAAGCCCAACGTCGCGCGCAAGCTCGCTCCCACTGGAAACCCCAAGGAACGGCGGGGTTCGGTGACCCCGCCCTGCATCCTGCTGGGCTTGGCCTCCCTTTCCCGTTTTCCTGATTTCCACATTCCCTCCGGTATGAGATTGAATCCACCGGGACTGTCGCAACCTTCCACTACCATCCGAGCATGAAAACCAAGGTCAGTCCCGCAGTGGTCGGAGCATTCGTGATCGGCGCCTTCGCGCTGGGCATCATCGCGCTGATTTCGTTCGGCAGCATCAACCTCTTCTCCAAGCCCCAGCGGTTTGCGGTGTATTTCGACGAGTCGATCCACGGGCTCGACCTCGGCTCGCCGGTCAAGCTCCGCGGCGTGCGGGTCGGGCGGGTGGTGGATCTCAACGTCCGTTTTGACGACGCCTCCAAGAAGTCGGTCGTCATGGTCCTGTGTGAATTCAACCGCAGCATGGTGGCCGACGGCAGCGGCGTGGCGATTGACGTGTCCAACCGGGCGGCCCTGCAGGGCCTCATCGACAAGGGACTCCGGGCCCAGCTGGGGGTCATCGGCCTCGCGACCGGCCTGCTCTACGTCGAACTCAATTTTGTCGACCCCAAGGAATACCCGGATGTGAGCCGCTCGAAGGAGGCGAAGTACGCCGTCATCCCGTCCGTGCCCTCGGCCATCTCGGAGTTCCAGGCCAGCCTCACGGAAATCCTGGCGGGCGTCCGCAAGGTGGATTTCGTCGGCATCTCCAAGGAACTAAAGCTGCTGATCGCCGACACGCGGCGGCAGGTGAACACCCTCGATGTGAAGGACCTCGTCGCGCAGTGGACGAAGGCCGCGGAGTCGGTCAACGCCTTCGCGTCGGATCCGGAACTCAAGACCACCCTCACCAACCTGAACGCCGCGGTCACCGAAATGCGCGGAGTCCTGGCCCGACTCGACCAGCAGATCGATCCGGCCGGCGAGAAGCTGAACGTGACCTTGGACGAGGCGCAGAAGACCCTCGCCTCCTTCAATGCCACGGCGACCACCCTGCGCCGCTTTGTCAGCGCCCAGCAGAACCTGGGCGAGGGCGCCAACCAGGCGTTCAACCGGCTCGCCGAGGCGGCGGACGCCATCCAGCGGCTGGCGGATTTCCTAGAGCGCAACCCACAGGCCCTCCTTTCCGGCCGCCCGCGGCCCGAATAACCCTTTCCGCCCATGAACGCATTTTGCTCCCGCTCATCCGCCCTGCGCCCCGGCCTGTTGCTTGCCGCCCTGATTTTGGGTGCGACCGGATGCACGCTCATCCCCGAGCCGCCGAAGGATCCGACCCGATATTATGTGCTCACCGGACCCGCCCTGTCGGACGAGGGCGTGCGCCAGTTCACCGGCACCCTGCGGATCGGGCTGAAGGCCGTGGAAGTCGCCCCCTACCTGCGCAAGCCGATGATCGCGGTGCGGCGTGACACCAACGAGCTGGCCTATGACGACTACGTGCGCTGGGCCGAACCGCTGGAGCAGGGCATTGCCCGCACCGTGCAGGCACGGCTCCTCGCCAATCCGCGGGTGGGCCGGGTGTTCACCGCCCCGTTCGCGTTCGAGCAGCAGCACGACTACGACATCGCTTTGAACATCATCCGCTGCGAGGGCGTGGTCGAGGGCCGGACCGTGGCACGGTTCGCGGCCGCCCTGGAGATCACGACTGGCGACGAGGATGCCCGGGTGGTGGCCCGCAAGGTTTTCCAGGCGCCGGACGCCGCGTGGGACGGCAGGGATTTCACCGCCCTGGCCGCAGCGCTGAGCAAAGGAGTCGCCGCGCTCTGCGACGACCTGCTGGCGTCGCTGCCGGAAAAAAGTGGGGCAGGTCTCTGACCTGCCCTTTCTCCCCCTCTCTATAAGGGCACTCCTCAATTTGAGCAGAGGTAGGTCAGCGCGCTTGCGCGCGCCCAATCCGCGCCCGCAAGCGGGCTGACCTACGTTGGTGTTACTGGGGATGATATCCCCTTTGCACATCCGGATCATCCCTCCGCCCCCGTCCAACCCCTTTTTCCCGCAAATACTCCGCGCACCGCCTCAGCGTCTTGCCCATATGACCGGGCCAGGGGGCGTGCCTTGACAAACACTGTGATACGGCGCGTATTACAATCATGCTTACGCTCCGACTTTCTCCCGAGCTGGACAAGAGCCTTGAGCGCAGCGCCCGGGCCGCCAAACAGTCCAAGAGCGCCTTTGTGCGCGATGCGGTCCTGGAGCGTATCGCCGAAACCGAGGATTCCCGTATTGCAGCCAAGCGCCTTGCCCGGGTACAGGCCGGCAAGGAAAAGACCGTTCCGTTCGATGACATCAAGCGCACGCTGGGCCTTTGAGTTTGCCCAGTCCGCGGTCCGCGAATTTGCCCGGCTCGACTATGCCGCGCAAAAACGGCTCACCCGGTATCTGGAAACCCGCATCGGAGTTGGCGATCCACGACGGTTTGGCAAACCCTTGCGTGGCGACCGCCACGGACTGTGGCGTTGGCGGGTGGATGACTACCGGCTGATCGGGCAGATCCAGGACCGCACGTTGCGCATTCTTATCGTGCGCGTGGCCCACCGATCGACTGTTTACGAGGATTGATGGGACGGGTCCACAACGAGCGCCCGCGAGCGGGCTGCCTACGGTGGCTGGCTCCGCTTTACTTCAACGCCTTCGCGATGCGCTCGAGGGCCTGCTCCACATTCGCGCGCGAGTTGAAGGCGCTGATGCGTACGTGGCCCTCGCCGCACTTGCCGAAGCCGGCGCCGGGCGTGCAGACGACCTGGGCGGTGTTGAGCAGGAGGTCGAAGAACTCCCATGAGTCGCGGCCGGTGTTGATCCAGATGTAGGGGGCGTTGTCGCCGCCGACGCAGGGCAGGCCGAGTTTCGCCATGGCCTCGCGGATGAGCTTTGCGTTGCCGAGGTAGAAATCGGTCATCGCCCGCACCTGCTGCTTGCCGGTGTCGGTATAGATGGCGGCGGCAGCCTTTTGCACGGGATAGGAAACACCGTTGAACTTCGTCGTGTGCCGTCGGTTCCAGAGGGCGTGGACCGAATGCGGCTTTCCCGCCGCGTCGTAGGCCTGGAGGGATTTCGGCACGACGAGGTAGGCGCAGCGCGTGCCGGTGAAGCCGGCGGTCTTCGAATAGCTGCGGAACTCCATCGCCACATCGCGGGCGCCCTCAATCTCGTAGATGGAGTGGGGGATCTGCGGATCGCGGATGTAGGCCTCGTAAGCCGAGTCGAAGAGGATGATGGCCTGGTTGGCCTTCGCGTAGGCGACCCAGGCGGCGAGCTGGGGCTTCGTGGCGACCGCACCGGTGGGGTTGTTGGGGAAGCAGAGATAGATCAGATCGGTGGCGACCGAGGGGATGGCGGGGACGTAGCCGTTGGCGGGCGTGCTCTCGAGGTAGGTGACACCCTCGTAACGACCGTTGACGTTGGCGCCGGTGCGGCCGGCCATGACGTTGGTGTCGACGTAGACCGGATAGACGGGATCGGGAATCGCGAGGCGGATGTCGTGGCCGAAGATTTCCTGGATGTTGCCGCAGTCGCACTTCGAGCCGTCGGAGACGAAAATTTCGTCCGCGTCGATCTTGCAGCCGCGGGCAGCGTAGTCGTGCTGCGCAATGGCTTCGCGTAGGAAGGCGTAGCCCTGCTCCGGGCCGTAGCCCTTGAAGGTGGCGCGGTCGCCGAGCTCGCTCACGCCCGCGTGGAACGCCTCGAGGCAGACCGGCGGCAAGGGTTCCGTGACGTCGCCGATGCCCAGGCGGATGACGGGCTTCGCCGGATTCGCGGCGGTGTAGGCGCTCACGCGCTTGGCAATGTCGCTGAAGAGATAGGAGGCCTTCAGCTTGGTGTAGTTTTCGTTAATGCGGATCATGGTGTGTGGAAATTGAAGAGGGTTGCTTGCGCCCGCCTTCGCCCTTGCGGGCTACGGTGGGTTCGTCCTCAGGCAAGCTGAGGCGAAGTCGGCGAAAAACTTGAACAAACCCGTCAGGTCGCGTTAGTTCAAGTCCGACGTTCGTCCAAGGCGCGTCACTCCCCATGCAAACGATCACCTCGATAGCGGAAATGCGGGCGGCGGCGGCACAGTTGCGGGCCGCGGGCAAGACCATCGCCCTTGTGCCCACGATGGGCGCCCTGCACATCGGCCAGGAGGCGCTGATCCAGGCGGCGGCGGCCCGGGCGGATGTGGTGATCGTCTCGATCTTCGTGAATCCGCTGCAGTTCGATCCCAACGAACTCATCGCGCGGTACCCCCGGAGTTTCCCGGAGGATGTGGCGTTGTGCGAGCGCTGCGGCGCCACGCTGATCTTCGCGCCGGCGGCCGATGAAATCTACCCGCGCGGCTACTCCACCTACGTCACTGAGGAAATGCTCAGCAAACCGCTCTGCGGCCAGTCGCGGCCGGCCCATTTCCGGGGCGTGGCGACCCTGAGCGCAAAACTGTTCAACATCATCCAGCCCCATTTCGCCTTCTTCGGCCAGAAGACCGCGCAACGCGCCGCCATCGTGCGCAAACTGGCGGCCGACCTGCATTTCGACGTCGAGGTCGTGCTCGTACCCACCGCGCGTGAGGCCGACGGGCTGGCCGCGGGCGTGCGCAACCGCGAATTCACCACCAGCCAGCACCAGGAGTCCCTCGCCCTGAGCAAGGCGCTCAAGCGCGTGAAGGAGATGTTCGATTCGGGCGTGCGCAGTCCCGACCGCCTGATCGCCGAGGCCACGCATATCCTGAGCCAGCATCGTCGCGTGCGCATCATCTACATTGCCGTCGTGGACCTGCATACCATGGAACCCGTGCGCGATCTGGTGCCCGGCAAGGCCATGCTCGCGATTTCCGCCTGGGTGGATGAGATTCGGTTGATTGATAACATATTGCTCTGAAGTTGGTTGAGAGGATTTAGTCCGGCTCTGCCCGTTGGAAAATTGACAGCACAACCCCCAAAATGATAGATATTGGTAGATTTTGAGCAAAATATCTCAAAAGAGCTTGCAGCCGCCAGTCCCGCGTCTCACAAACGTCCTTCCTTTCTCCCCCCGTCATGTTGCCTCCTCCCGCCCCCCATCGCGCTGAAATCGAACATCTCGTGCGCCGGGCGTTGTACAAGCAGCTCGGCAAAACGGCGCCCCGTGGGGCCCAGGCTCCGAATCCCCTGTTGGTGAACATCAGTGCGCGGCATTGCCATGTGACCCCGCAGGCGGTGGAGACGCTCTTCGGCAAGGGTCACAAGCTCACACCGATGAAGTGGCTCTATCAGAAGGACCAGTACGCCGCCCAGGAAATGGTCACGCTGATCGGCCCGCGCAGCCGCGTGATCTCCAATCTTCGCATCCTCGGCCCCTGCCGCGACCTAAACCAGGTCGAACTCGCCCGCACCGATGCCGTCGCGCTTGGCTTCGACGTGCCGGTGCGCCAGTCGGGCAACATCAAGGGCACGCCGGGCTGCATGCTCATGGGCCCCGCCGGTTTCCTGGAACTGCCCGAGGGTGTCATCCGCGCCGCGCCGCACGTGCACATGCATCCGGACGATGCCGCCTTCTACGGCGTCAAGGCCGGCGAGTACATGAAGCTGCGCGTGGGCGGCCAGTGCGCCATGACCTTTGACCGCCTGCTCGTGCGCGTGCACGCCGACTTCAAGCTCGAGGTGCACATCGACACCGACGAGGGCAACGCCTGCGAGCTCGGTCCCGACACACCCGTCGAG
>JBIJDP010000155.1:0-5987 GCA_044344065.1 Opitutaceae bacterium | reverse complement strand
TCGGCGTGCGCAAAGTACCACCGGAGCCCGTCAATGTTCGGCGTATAGTCCATCGCGCCGCAGAACAGCACCGTCGGCGCGGGATCGGGCCTTGGCGGGAAGCGATCGTGCGCGAAGTAGTCCGGGTCCACTCCGTTCGGCAGCACGAAGATGCGCGCGGCCGCGTCCACCTCGCGGCGCAGGAAGCTCTCGTCATCCGGTCCGCACACCACCGTGGCGGCGAGTTCGCGCGCGGCGGCGCGCTCGAGCCGGCGGAGCTTCCAGAGATTTTCGCGGCGCAGCAGCCGGTCGCGCCAGCCGAGGTGAAGATGGGCGAGTTCCTCCTGCTGGAAGAGCAGGTCCACGCGGCTGCGGTCCATGACCCGCGGCGCCGGAGAGGGCAGTGCGCGGAGGTAGGGCCAGAGGACGAGGTCGACGAAGTGAACCAGATCGTAGTCCTTGCCGGCGGCAAAACGGTCGAGCGCGGCCTGCACGCCCGATTGCCGCCAGTGGGTGACCGTGGTGGGCAGCGGCTCGAGCAGGCGGTCGGGGAACAGCCGGGGCCACGGCGGATGCCGGAAGGGGTGAAACTCCACGCGCGCGCAGAATTCGCGGAAGACGGCGGAGTGATTTGCGTCGGTCGCGTTCTCCGACAGGCAGAACAGGTCCACCTCATGCCGCCGGCCCAGCTCCCGCGCCAGGTTGAACACGCGGTGGTACGTGCCCCGGTTCACGGGATAAGGCACGTACGGGTAGACGAGCAGTAGTTTCATGGCGGGGCGGAGGGGGCGGCGCCCGAGCTTACGACGCGGCCGGACTGACGCCAGCGAAACAAGGTCGAGGGGTGCACGCCGGCCTGCGCGGCGATCCAGGTGAGGTCATGGTGGCCCTCCGCCAGAAGGCGCTGGGCCAGCAGCAGGCGCTCGCGCCGGCCCGGGGCGCGGGTAAAGCCGGCGGCCGGAGCGGCGTGGGTTGACGCGACCGGAGGCGGCGGCCCCGGATGTGCCGCCGATGCCAGGATGACCGCCGGGGTGGGGGTGGCCGGCGGGTCCCACCAGCCGGAACGAAGCACGGGGCCGTCGAACATCAGCACGAGGCGGTCGATCACGCTCTTCAGCTCGCGCACATTCCCGGGCCAGTCGTACTGCTGGAGTCGCCGCACGAGCGCGGGCTCGATGCTGTCGAAGAACTTCCCGAAGCGCGTGCAGGCGTGGTCGAGGAAGTGGCGCACCATCAGCGGCACGTCCTCGCGGCGCTGGCGCAGCGGCAGGACGCGCAACGTGACCTCCGCGAGGCGGTAGTAGAGGTCGGCGCGGAATCTGCCCGCGGCCACGTCGGCCTCGAGGTCGCGGTTGGTCGCCGAGAGCAGGCGCAGGTCCACGGCGTATTCCTTGCTGCCGCCGAGCCGCCGGGCGCGGCGCGTTTCCAGGAAGCGCAGGAGCTTGACCTGCAGTGCGGGTTCGAGCTCGCCGATCTCGTCGAGGAACAGCGTGCCGCCATTGGCCTGCTCGACGAGCCCGGGGCGGTCGGTGTTGGCGCCGGTGAACGCGCCCTTGACCACGCCAAAGAGTTCGGACTCGAGCAGATCCGGCGGGACCGCGGCACAGTTGATGGCGACGAACTGGCCGCCCTTCGTCGTGTCGTGCAACGCCTGCGCGACGCGCTCCTTGCCGACGCCGGACTCGCCGGTGATGAGCACCGTGGCGCGGGTCGGGCCGATGCGCTCGATGGAGCGGCGCAGCGCGGCGAGCGCTTCGCTCGCGCCGACCATGCCGTCCTGCTCGGCCGGCCCCGTGCCGCCGTAGAGCTGCAGCCAGAGCCGCTGCGCCTCGACCGCCGCCTGGCACGCCTCGGCCCAGCGTGGCGGCGGATCGCGCGAGTCCAGCACATCGAAGGCCCCGTCGCGGCACGCGCCGATGATCTGCGCCGTCGTCAGGTCCGCCCCGTGCACGATGAAGTAGCGGCTCGCCTGCGCCAGCTGTGTGCGCAGTGCCGGCCAGGCAGGTTGCTTCAGCTGGTTTGCCGCGCAGAGGTAGACCCGCCCCACCGTGGCGTGATCGAGCAGGTCGATCGCTGCGTGCCGCCGGACATGGAAACCTCCTCCCGCCTGTTTCAACAGGCGTGCGACCTCGGCCAGATCCACATCGGATTGCAGGCAAATCTCAACCATATGCAATGCAATGCACGATAAATGAGATGCGAATGCAATGCTTTTTTAGGCACTCAAAACCACTGTTGTCATTGAAAATTTCCTATTTAGTTATACATCAATTTCTAAACTCCGGTGGAACGCCGCTGGCACGGATCATGATAAGGAGAAAGGAGCACTCGCACCTTTAAATGAAATTTATCAACACATCCCTCATCACTCTCCTAGCCCTGGGCTCGGTTATCGGCCTGCAAGCACAGACCGAATCGCCCATCCAGTCGTCGGTCTACAAAAAGCTCGGCCTCGACATCACCGCCCCGGTCATGCTCGGCGGCTCGGACGACGCCTCGGCGATCTTCCAGAAGGAGGTCCTCCCAAGCATACAGAAACTTGTGAGCATTAACCTGAGCGAAACGTTGAACTTCAAGAAGCAGGGCAGCTTCTCGCTCGACCCGACCAAACTCTTCCTCGCCACCGAGTCCACGGCGCGCGTCTACTTCGTCGGTGAAGGCGCGGGTTATCACAATACCCTCGGCTTTAACACGCTCATGGCGGGCGAAAAGACCCCGTCCACAGTCGTCACCGCCGACTCGCAGATCATCTTCCCGGACGCTTCCAGCACGGTTTCCAGCTACTCGTCCTCCGGTGAAAAATACACCCGCACCACGAAGGAGCCACTGCTCGCCGGCGACTTCGTTGACCTCGGCACCTTCAAGAGCGGTTCCATGCTCGACTTCTTCCTGATCGCGGACGGCGCCAACGGCGGCACGAATTCCTACGCTGCTCCTTCCACCCGCAATCCCGACAAGCTCGACCACGTCGTGGCCTTCGCCCTCCCGGATAGCCCCTACCTAATCATCGCCTTCGAGGACATGTACGGCGGCGGCGACCGCGACTACAACGACGTCATCTTCGCCCTGGATATCGGCCGCGCCAACATCCAGAACCTGATCTCGACGCCAGAGCCGCAGACCTGGGCCATCCTCGCCGGCTTCCTCGGCATTCTCTTCCTCCTGCACCGCCGGCAATCGGCCCGCCTCGCCCCCGCCGTCCGGTAACACTTAGCCAACCGCGCCCGATGAAGAAACGCTGGATCATCATCAGCCTGTCAGTCGTGCTGGTGGTGGCCGCGGCCGGGTTTGGAGGCAATGCCTGGCGCCGGCATGTCATCGTCTCGCAACGCCAGAAGGTGCGCGGTGACATCGAGCAACTGATCGTCCAGGGCCGTCTGCGAGAGGCCCGGGCCGGCGTCCAACTCTTCCTGCGGCAGAACGCCCGCGGGCTCCCGCCGGCCGAGCAGGCCGCCTGGAACGAACTCGACGTGCGCGTGAGCGAGGAGCTCCGCGACGTCGCCCGACTGCTCTGGCACTACGATCGTCAGCCTCAGGCTCTCCTCACCCACGAGCAGGCCAGTCTCACCGTCCTGCGTGCGCTTGCCACCATCAACCAGGGCGAGGCCACCGATCGGTTTCGCGCCCAATGGCGCGGCCATGAGCAGCACACGGCGCTCTGGGCCGCCTACGATGCCGACCGTCTCATCGCCACCGGCCACCGCGACGAGGCCATCGCCCTCCTTGAGGGGCAAAAATTTGACGGCACGGCGGATTGCAGCCGCCTGATCCGGCTGGCCCTCCTGCACTACCAGGACGGCGCGAAGGCCGCGGACCTCTTGCAGCGCGCCTTTGCCGCCGATCCGCGCAATCCCGACCTGCGCACCTTCCGAGGCCAGATGCTCGAGTCCACCGGCCGGTTCGGCCTGGCCCGGGTCGAGTATGTCGCCGCCCTGCTGGCACAGCCGGACGATCCGCTGCTGCGCGACCAGCTCGCCGAGTTTTACGTCCGCACCGGCAACCTTCCCCTCGCGACCAGCACATGGCGCGATGGCCTCGGTCCGGAGATGCCCGACTTCCTTTGGTTGAAATCCGCCTTTTGGGAACGTGTCGCGTTCCCGCGTCCCGGTTCCGCGCCCGCCTGCCCGCCAGGCCCGTTGGAACCGGCCGTCAATTTCCTCCGGCAGCTGCCGCCGGCGCGCTTCTTTGACGCGGCGGCGTTCGCGTCCCTGCGCGATGCCCGCCGGCTCGCCACCGAACGGCAGGAGCTCTTCTGGCTGCAGGTGCTGCAGGGCCTCGCCGATGGCCGTGAAGCCGAGGCGCTGGACCGGATCGAGAGCCGCGGCTTCCGCGGCCAGTCCTGGGATTCCGAGCTGCAGAGCACGCTGCGCATCGTGCTCAAGTTCCGCCTGACCCAGCGCACACCCGCCCCCGGCGACTTCAACGCCAACCCGCGCCTGGAGTCGCGCCATCTGCTTTTTGAACAAATCGAGCGCTGGTCCCGCTCGGCGGTCGAGGATCCCGCGGCGCTGCCGGCGGAGACGCAGGCCTTTCTCGCCGGGCCGCAGGCCTTTGCCGGCGTGCTTTTCGCCGCGGGCTGGGTCGAGGCCGGCCTCCGGCTGGCCCAGGCGCATCCGGCTTCGCCCGAGGCGCCGGAGTGGTTCCGTTTTGCCGAGGCGCAGGCGCTGCGCCTCAACCGCGATGCCGCGACCGCACTGAACTATGTGCAGCGCCAGCCGGCCGCGCCGGTGATGGATTTGCTGCGTGGCGAGCTGCTTTTCACCCTCCAGCGCCCGACCGAGGCCGTGACCGTGCTCGACACGCTGGCCCGGCGACCGGACGACACCGGCTTGCGGGCGGCCTGGCTCCTCGCGCTCTATGCCTTGGAGCGCAACGCCCCGGCTGAGTGCACGGCCTTCGTCGAAGGCAATGCACGGCTCGCCGCGAGCCCACGCGGCGCCGAGTTGCTGGCCCGCGCAGCGCTGGCGCGGAACGATGTGGCGGCCGCGGCGCGGTACTATGCCGCGGCGGATGGCGATTCGCTCGAGGCGGGCGTGTTCCTGGCGCGGCTGGCCTTTCAGCGCAAGGACTGGGCCGAGGCGCGCCGGCTGACCGAGGCGCTCGTGCAGCGTTACCCGGACGAGTTGCAATTGCAGGCGAACCTGGAGGCAGTGGCCCGCGCGGAGAGAGGCGGCCAGCCGTGACCCCGCGCCGCGGCATGGGCCTCGCGCTTGCGGTGCTGGCGGCGGGCTTTATCTGGCTGCGGAACCTGGCTTGGGCGGAGGAATCCGCCGACACGCTGTCGGTTCTGGCCGGAGTGCTGCTCTACGTCTGGTTCAGCCGGCCGTGGCAATGGCACGCGACGACAGGTCCACTGCCGCTCGGACGGCTTGGGCTGGGTTTGGGCTTGTTTCTGACGGGCAGCGTGGTGGATTCCACGGTCCTGCTCGCCCTAGGCTGGTGCCTCGCGTGGCAGGCGTGGATTACCCCGGAACTCACCGAACGCGCACCCGCGGCGGGCCTGCGCCTGATTGCCCTGCTTTTCTGCTCCTTCCCCTGGGTGGCGCTCGGCGGGCAGCAGATCGGCTGGTGGTTCCGCTACAGCGGTGCGGCGGTCACGGAGCATTTTTTCCGCCTCGTCGGTTTCGCGGTTGAGCGGCAGGGGACCTTCCTGCTCGTGCAGGGTCAGGCGCTCGCGGTGGACCCGGCCTGTGCGGGCCTGAATGTGCTGCAGGCCATGCTGCTCGCGGGCGTCGCGCTCGCGCACCTGCAACTGCCGCAGCCGCGCCGGTTCTGGATCGGGCTGGCCGCGCTCGCGCCGCTGGCGTGGCTGGCCAACACGGCGCGCATCATCACGCTCGGCGTGGCCGGGCTGACCTTTGGCGCCGACACGGCGCGCGGCTGGTTTCACAACTGGGGTGGCTGGACGGTGCTCTGCTTCATGTTCGTGCTGACCTATGGTTTCTTCGCCGCGCTGGGACGGACCGGTGTGCGCCGGCCATGATCGCCCCGGCCCGATCCCTGAACCT
>JBIJDP010000154.1:0-5991 GCA_044344065.1 Opitutaceae bacterium | reverse complement strand
GCCGCGGCCCGCCCTTGGTCCACCCCGGCCGCCGTTTCCTCCCTCATCCACACCTGGCTCGCCGATCAGGTAAACTCTGGCGCGCCAACCTAAAGTGTATTAGCTAACGGCGATTGGTATGATCTTTCTCTTTCGTCAGGCTCGCAGTTCGAACGGGGAGAAAGAGAAAGATAAAGAGGGAAGAGAAAGAGCTGGATCAACCCGGGGGCCAGCCGAGTTGGCGGCCGGCGAGGAGGTGGACGTGCAGGTGCGGGACGGATTCGCCGCCGTGGGGACCGTTGTTGATGACGACGCGGAAGCCGCCGCTGAGGTTCAGCTTTTTCGCCAGGGTCTGCGCCGTGAGCAGGAGATGGCCGAGCAGGGCCTGATCACCGGGGACGGCCTCGTTGAGGCGGGTAACAAGGCGCTTTGGGAAGATCAACACGTGCACCGGGGCCTGCGGCTGGATGTCGTGGATGGCGAGGCACAGTTCATCCTCATGGATGATCTTGGCCGGAATCTCGCGGTCGGCGATTTTCTGAAAGATGGTCTTGGCCATGGTGGCGATTTGTTAAGCGCAAAGGCGCGAAGACGCCAAGATTCAATCCATCAAGAAAGAAATTCTTGGCTCCGGCCTTTGCGCCTTCGCGTCTTTGCGCTTACAAAAACAACAACTGCAGACTCGAGCTCGGAGCGGTGCGGGCGGCGGCGAGTTCGCGGATGAAGGCGAGGGCGTCGTCGTACTCGCGCCGGCGTTTCGCCGTGGCGCGCTTTTCGGGCGGGATCAGCGCGGGGCGCAAATTGGTGATCAACAAGGTGGACTCGCGGTAGCCCGCGAGGTGCTTCAACCCGGTCATGATCTCGTCGCGGGCGAAGAGCGGCGTGGCCGAGGTGTCGGTGCGGGCCGCGTCCCAATGGTAAAAGCCATGGGAGGGCAGGTGGGCGAAGGCCTGGCCCAGCAGTCGCGCCGCGGCGGCGGTGAACGCGGAATCAAACCCGGCGGCCAGCTCGGGATGCTCCGCGGTCTGGGATTCGAGCTCGGCCAGGCTGAACGCGATGGCCGACTTGATCTGTTCCGCGAGGTAGAGGTCTTGTCCCGTAACGTGGGCGAACAGGGCGTTGATGAAATGCAGCCGGCGCAGGTCGTCGCGGTCAGACGTCATTTCTTCGGCTTCGGCAGTGCGCTGATCTCCTGCATGAACTCCGAGACGTCGCGGAACTCCTTGTAGACGCTGGCGAAGCGGACGTAGGCGACCTGGTCGATGGTGCGCAGGCGCTGCATCACGGCATCGCCGATTGCACTGGAGGGAATGTCGTTCTCGAACTGGGCCTCGAGGGCGTCGATCACGTCGTCCACCAGCATGCTGATCTGCTCCAGGTCGATCGGGCGCTTGTGACAGGCGGCGCGGACCGCATGAACGAGCTTGGCGCGGTCAAAGTCCTCCCGGCGGCCGTCACGCTTGACCACGATCATGCCGTCACGCAGCAGGGCCTCGACGGTGCTGTAGCGGTGGCCGCATTCCAGGCACTCGCGGCGTCGGCGTATGGTGCTGCCTTCCCGGCTGATGCGGGAATCGATCACTTTGTCTTCAATGGAGGTGCACTTGGGACAGCGCATGATTTTTGGAAGTAGCGGGTAGTGAGTAGCGGGTAGTGAGTAGGATAGAGTACTTGCGGGAGATGACAGTGGGAATGCCCGCTACTCGCTACTCGATGCTCGCTACTATCATGTCAGTTCAGCGACAGGAAGTTTTTCAGAATGTTCATCCCGTGTTCGGTTGCAATGGACTCCGGGTGAAATTGCACCCCCCAGATGGGCAGGGTGCGGTGGCGGAGACCCATGACCTCGCCCTCGGCGGTTTCGGCGGTGATCTCCAGGGCCGCCGGGAATGTGGCGCGTTCGACGAGGAGAGAATGATAGCGGGTGGCCTTGAAACCCTGCGGCATGCCCTTGAATAAGTCAGTGTTGCGGTGCAGGATAGGTGAGGTTTTGCCGTGCATTAGGCGGTCGGCGCGCACCACGTGCCCGCCGAAGAAATGGCCGATGGACTGGTGGCCGAGGCAGACGCCGAAGATGGGCTTTTTGCCCGCGAAGGCCTCGATCATCCCGAGCGACACACCGGCCTCGGCGGGCGAACAGGGACCGGGGGAGATGAGCACCCGGTCGGGATTGAGGGCGAGGGCCTCGGCGGGGGTGATCTCGTTGTTCCGAAACACGCGCTGCTCCACGCCCAGTTGGCCAAAGTATTGGACCAGGTTGAAGGTGAACGAGTCGAAGTTGTCGATGACCAGCAGCACGTTGATTAACCGTGGATTACCTCGCAAAGGCCGGCCTTGGTCAAGCACGGCGCGGCGGGGCGGGGCTGCGCCCCGAACATCCAACTCCAAACGTCCAACACCTAAGGCCAAACAACTGAAAGTATGCTGGGTGATTGACTGGCCGCGGGTAGCGCCCGGCCTTACTCTTTCGCCCGGCCTACGGAGGGCAGGCCGGACGGGCGGTTCAGCGTCCGCATGCCGTTCGCAGCCCGTCCGGAGGCCGGGCCCTACCTAGGCGTCGTCACTTCATTTGGAATACTCAACATAGGCATGCGAGCGGCACCTGGCGTGAGTCTGCACCAGCATGAATCCAGAATTGGATGTTGGACGTTGGATGCCGGATGTTGGATGTTCCCCCCATGTCCTTTGAGCTGATCAAGACCGACTCCGCCACCGCCGCACGGCGCGGACGCCTGACGACCCGGCATGGGGTGATCGAGACCCCGATTTTCATGCCGGTGGGGACGCAGGGCACGGTCAAATCCCTCACGCCGGCGCACCTCCGCGAGATCGGCGCGCAGGTCATCCTCGGCAACACCTATCACCTCAACCTGCGGCCCACCTCGGAACTCATCCGCGATCTCGGCGGCCTGCATGCCTTCATGGGCTGGGATGGTCCCATCCTGACCGACAGCGGTGGGTTTCAGGTCTTCTCGCTGGCGAAGCTCCGGAAACTGCGCGACGACGGGATCGAGTTCCAATCGCATCTGGATGGGGCGAAGCTGTTCCTCGGGCCCAAGGAGGTCATGGGCATCCAGCAGAATCTCGGCAGCGACATCGCCATGGTCATCGACGAATGTCCGCCCTGGCCTTGTGAACGCGACGCCTGTGCGGAGGCCGTGGCCCGCAGCGAGCGCTGGGCGCGGCAGTGCAAGCAGATCGCGACCGACAGCGGCTTCCTCGCGGCCGGGCACCATGTCTTCGCCATCGTGCAGGGCTCGACCTTCGACGACCTGCGGCGCGAGGCGGCGGAGTCGCTCGCGGCGCTGGACTTTCCCGGCTACGCGGTCGGCGGCGTGAGCGTGGGCGAACCCGAGCCGGAGATGCTCAAGCAGGTCGGCGCCACCACGCCGTTTCTGCCAAAGCACAAGCCGCGCTACACCATGGGCCTCGGCACGCCCCCGCAGCTGCTCAGGATGATCGCGCTCGGCGTGGACATGTTCGACTGCGTGCTGCCCTCGCGCGTGGCGCGCAACGGCCTCGTCTTCACGCCCGACGGCCCGATGAACCTGCGCAACGAGAAATTCCGCAACGACCCGCGGCCGATCAGCGACGATGTGCGGAACTACACGACGCGCTTTTCGCGGGCCTACCTCCGGCACCTGACCGTCGCCGGCGAGATCCTGAGCTGCACCCTACTGACGCTGCACAACCTCCATTTCTACCTCGACCTGATGGCCCAGGCCCGCGCGCACATCGAGGCGGGCGACTACGCCGCCTGGCACCGGGGGTGGGTCGAGCGGTATGAGGCGGGCGCCGCGGCGCGCGGCGAACGCTCAACGCTCAACATTTAACGTTTAACGCACGGCTGTCTGATTAAGCACGTGTACAATTTTGGTAAGTGTCGATGTGGTTTAGAGTAGGCCAGATTTGATGATGTCTTCGATTTGATTTTCAAGTCGCTCGGGAGGTGCCCTCGCTGGGCACATGAACCAAGGCCGCACCGTTTTTGCCCAACTCTTGGACGGGATCGATCGCACGGAACTGGAGCGCTGTGCGCGCCAGTTTCCGATGCTGCGCACCCCGCATGTGTTCTCCGCTTACGACCATTTTGCTTCGATGGTCTTCGCGCAACTGACCTACCGTCCAAGCCTGCCTCACCGCGCGGGCCGATCGACTCTATCACGTCGGCATTCGCGGCAAGGTCTCGCGCAGCAATCTGGCGTACGCCAACGAGCACCGCAGTTGGCAGGTTTTTGCGGCGGCCGGTGCGGTGTTGATGCGGCGCGCCCGCAGGCTGTGCCAGCGCGGGGATCGGCCAGCGCTCCTGGCGCAGGACATCTTTGCCTTCGATGCCAGCTTGATCGACCTGAGTCTCGCGCTCTGCCCTTGGGCGCACCGCCAGCAATCGCAGGCTGCGGTGCGGCTCAATGTCCTGCTCGACACCAAGCTCGATGTGCCCGACTTCGCCAGTATCTCCGAGGGCGACCGGCACGAGGTGCATGCCTTGGACGAGGTGCCGATTCACCCGGGCGCGTTCTACATCATGGATCGTGGCTATGTGGACTTCGCGCGATTGCACCGGTTGCACCAGGGCCAAGCCTTCTTCTTGGTCCGGGCGCGCAGCAACCTGCGCTTCTGCGTGCGGCGCTCGACCAAGATCGATCGCACGAAGGGCCTGCGCTGTGACCAGCAGATCCGGCTCACGCGCCGCCAGTCCACCCTGGCGTTCCCCGCACCCTTGCGCCGCATCCGCTATCGCGATCCGACCAGCGGCACCAACTTCGTCTTCCTCACCAATCACCTCGAGTTGGAGGCCTTTGTCGTCACCGAACTGTACCGGTGCCGTTGGCACGTCGAACTGTTCTTCCGTTGGATCAAGCAACACCTGCGCCTGCGCTGGTTCTTCGCCACTTCGCCCAACGGCATCCGGGTGCAAATCTGGTGCGCCCTGTGCGCTCACTTGCTCGTGGCCATCGCCCGCGAACGTCACCGTCTCGACGCCAGCCTGTATCAAATCCTGCAAATCGTCAGTGTCTGCATTTGGGAGAAATCTCCTCTCCCAGACCTACTTACGAAACCTATACCCCAAGATCACCAGACCGACTTCTGCGAACTGCTGAAAATCAACAACTCTTAATCAGACAGCCGTGCGCTTAACGCTTAACGCTCAATTGTTGGCTGGTGGCTACGAGCGTGAGCGAGTGGAGAGAATGAAAGTAGCGCTGGTCTGTGACCTGCGAGTTTTGCGCCTCATCTGTTGTTTCGCGACCCCGGGCAGGTCAAAGACCTGCCCTACTTGGCTGCGGGTTCTTCAGCGTTGAGCGTTCATCGGCCGCAGGCCGATGTCGGGCGATTGCTGACTTGCCCGCCGGGGCGTTCTTTCGCTGACTCCCCCCATGCGTATCCTTGTCACCGGCGGCGCCGGATTTCTCGGCTCCCACCTCTGCGACCGCCTGCTTCAAGACGGACACGAGGTCGTCTGCCTGGACAACCTCTTCACCGGCCGGAAGACCAATATCGCCCATCTGCTCGCGCACCCGAATTTCGAGTTCGTGCGGCACGACGTCATCGACCCCTTCAAGTTCGAGGTAGAACAGATCTACAACCTCGCCTGTCCCGCCTCCCCGCCGCATTACCAGTTCAACCCCATCAAGACCACCAAGACCTCGGTGATGGGCGCGATCAACTGCCTCGGCCTCGCCAAGCGCGTGAAGGCGCGGGTGTTCCAGGCCAGCACCTCCGAGGTCTACGGCGATCCCGCCGTGCATCCGCAACCCGAGTCCTACTGGGGCAACGTCAATCCCATCGGCCGCCGTTCCTGCTACGACGAGGGCAAGCGCTGCGCCGAGACGCTCTTCTTCGACTATTACCGCGAGAACAAGGTGGATATCCGCGTCGCCCGCATCTTCAACACCTATGGCCCGCGCATGCATCCCAACGACGGGCGCGTGGTCTCGAACTTCATCATGCAGGCCCTCCGGGGGGAGGATCTGACCATTTACGGTGATGGCACGCAGACGCGCTCGTTCT
>JBIJDP010000153.1:0-5994 GCA_044344065.1 Opitutaceae bacterium | reverse complement strand
TAAACTTCAACTTTCCCCTTAAACTCACCCTCCGCCATGTTCAAAAACGCCGAACTCGGCCGCACCCTCACCGAAGCCCGCTACGATGCCGCCATCCCCAAGCTTCGCTCCAGCCTGCTCAACGCACACTTCCAACTGCGCAACCAGAAATTCCCGTTCATCATCATCATCTCCGGCGCCGACGGTGCCGGCAAGGGCGAGCTGGTCCACCGGCTCAACGAGTGGCTCGATCCCCGCGGCGTGAACACCTTTGCCTTCTGGGACGCCAGTGACGAGGAGCGCGAACGTCCCGCCTACTGGCGTTTCTGGCGGTCCCTGCCGGCCCGCGGCCGCATCGGCATCCTCCTGGGTTCGTGGTACACCGAACCCATTATCCGCCGCGTCTTCCACAAGTTGAAGGGCCGGAAATTCGAAGCCGCCCTCGACCGCATCACGGCCTTCGAGAAAATGCTGGCCGCCGAGGGCGCCCTCATCGTCAAGCTCTGGCTGCACCTCCCCAAGGCCGCCCAAAAGTCCCGCCTGCGGAAGCTGGAACGCGACGGTCGCATCGCCCCGGATGACTGGAAGCACTTCAAGCTTTACGACCGCTTCACCAAGATTTCCGGCCAGGCGCTCCGTCACACCGACACCCTCGCCGCTCCCTGGCATATCATCGAGGCCACCGACCGCCGCTATCGTGAACACACCGCGGGCCGCATTCTCCTCAACGCCCTGACCGCGCGCCTGAAACTAGCGGAAGCCGCCAAGGCCAAGGCCGCCGCCGCCACGCCGGCCAAATCGGGCAAGCCCGCCCCCGTGCCCGTGCCGAAGCCGCGGGCCCTGAAACCGGCCGGTTCCGTCCTCGCCCACGTCAACCTCAAGCAGAAGCTTTCCGACGAGGCCTATGACCAGCAGCTCGAGGATCAGCAGACCCGCCTGGCCAAGCTCGTTTGGGCCGCCTACGAGAAAAAGCGCTCCATGGTCCTCGTCTTCGAGGGCTGGGACGCCGCTGGCAAGGGCAGCGCCATCCGCCGCGTCACCCAGGCCATGGATCCCCGCCTCTACCGCGTCGTCGGCATTGCCGCTCCCACCGATGAGGAGCGCGCCCAGCACTATCTCTGGCGCTTCTGGCGCCATCTGCCCCGGGCCGGCACCTCGACGATCTTCGACCGCTCCTGGTACGGTCGCGTCCTCGTCGAGCGCGTCGAGAAATTTGCCACGCCCGAGCAGTGGGGCCGCGCCTACGACGAGATCGTGGACTTCGAGCACCAGCTCGCCGACCACGGCAGCATCGTCCACAAGTTCTGGCTGCACATCAGCCCCGAGGAACAGCTCCGCCGCTTCAAGGAACGGCAGACGGTGGATTACAAGCAGTACAAGATCACCGACGAGGACTGGCGCAACCGCGAGAAATGGCCCGACTACGCCCGCGCCGTGGACGACATGGTCACCCGCTGCAACACCCCCTTCGCCCCCTGGACCCTCGTCGCCGGCAACGACAAGAAATTCGCCCGCGTCCAAATCCTGAAGACCATTGTCCAGCGCCTGGAGGAAACCCTCTAGACCTTCCCCCGACCCGCCCGCCCCCCGCGACGCCCAAACCGCATTGTCACGCAATACGTGACAAACTTTGCCGGCCCGTTTTGCCCGCCAGCACTCCAACCCCGCATGTTTTGTCTGCTGAATTTGTCTCCTGCGGTATGCAGAACCCGCCGCTCATCCGTCGGCGGCCGCGGGCTTTGTCACGTATTACGTGACAAAGCTGTTCGGGCTTTTGTGGCGAATTAGGATTCATTTCCATGTCCGATTCTGCCTCAAGGCCAGTCGCCGGTGCTTCTTCCGCGTCGCGGGGGTTGGCGGGGGAAATCTGGGGCGGGTTTGCGGCGATGCTCGTCGCGCTGCCGTCGTCCATTGCGTACGGCGTCGCGGTTTATGCCCTGATCGGGCCGGAGTACACCGGCCATGGGGTGCGCACCGGGATCATCGGCGCCATTGTCCTCGGCTTTGTTGCCGCGGCCATCGGCGGAGCTTCGCGGCTCATCTCCGCTCCGTGTGCGCCGGCTGGCGCGGTGCTTGCCTCGCTCGCCACCGGCCTGCTCGCCACCGCTGAAGGACCGGTGCCGGCGGAGCGCATCCTTGTGCTGCTGGCGCTGGTCGCCGTGCTCTCCGGCGCGCTGCAACTGGTCTATGGCCTGGTCGGCGGCGGCCGCCTCATTAAATACATCCCCTATCCGGTGGTGTCGGGTTATCTGAGCGGCGTGGGCGTGCTCATCTTCCTGAGCCAGGTGCCGAAGTTTCTCGGCCTGCCCGGCAAGCATCTGGCCGCGCCCCATCTCTGGTCGTGGCCCGCGATGGCCGTGGGCGCCGTGACCATCACCGGCGTCCTGCTTGCCCCGAAGCTCACCCGCGCGGTCCCGGCCACCATCCTTGGTCTCGCCGCCGGCATCCTGGCCTATTTCGGGGTCGCCCTCGTCCGTCCGGAAATGCTCACGGCCGTCGGCAATCCGCTCGTCATCGGTCCGATCGGCGGTGCGGACGGCGGCCTGCTCGCAGGTCTCACCGCCACGTGGCCCGCGCTGTCCGGGCTGCATTTCGCCGACTTGAAAGCACTCGCGATTCCGGCACTCACGCTCTCGGTGCTGCTGTCGGTGGATACGCTGAAGACCTGCGTCGTCGTGGATTCGCTCACGCGCAGCCGGCATGATTCGAACCGCACCCTCATCGGCCAGGGCACGGGCAACCTCATCTCCGCGTGCCTGGGCGGCATGCCGGGTGCCGGCACGATGGGCGCCACGCTCGTGAGCGTGGAGAGCGGCGGCCGCACGCGCCTCTCCGGCATGCTGGAAGGCGGGTTTGTCCTGCTGGCGGCGCTGGTGCTGGGCAACTGGATCGCGTGGGTCCCGGTCGCGGCACTCGCCGGCATTCTGATCGTCGTCGCCGTGCGCATGTTCGACTGGCACAGCTTCCAGTTGCTGCGGCAGAAATCCACCGTGCTCGACTTCGCCGTCATCGCCACCGTGATCATCGTGGCCGTGGCGGTGAACCTCATCGCGGCCGCCGGCGCGGGCGTGGGCCTGGCGATGCTGCTCTTCATCCGCGAGCAGATCCGCGGCTCGGTCATCCGCCGCAAGACCACTCGCAGCCGCATGTCCTCCACCCAGCACCGCCCGCCCGCGGAGCAGGCCCTGCTCGAGCAGCATGGCGCCATGATCACCGTCTGCGAGCTGCAGGGCAGCCTGTTCTTCGGCACGACCGACCAGTTGCGCACGGAGCTTACGCCCGACCTCAGCCAGTGCCGCTGGCTCATCCTCGACCTGCGCCGGGTGTCGGCGATGGATTACACGGCCGCGCATCTCTTCGCGGAACGCGGCGGTGGCCTGCTCTTCAGCCGGCTGCCCGTCCGGCGCGACCTCCGCGAGTATTTTGCGCAGGTGGGCACGCTGCGGCACGGCAGCGGCGGCCGGAAATTCGAGACGCTGGACGACGCGTTGCAGTGGGCCGAAGACCGCCTGCTCGACGACCTGCGACCGGCCGGGACCGGCGACGAGTCACCGCTCGAAATTGCCGGGTTTGACCTTTGCCGTGAATTCAAGACCGACCAGACCCTCGCCGCACTGGAGTCCTGCGCCATGGCGCGAAGCTATGAAGCGGGCCAGGCGATCTTCAAGGCCGGTGACACCTCCGATGAACTCCTGCTCATCCGGCGCGGCGTCGTGCGCATCGTGCTGCCGCTGGGCGGCACCTACCATAACCTCGCCAGCTTTGGCCGCGGCGACTTCTTCGGTGAGATCGCCTTTCTCGACCGCGGCCAACGTTCGGCCAACGCCATCGCGACCACCGCGGTGGATATCTTCGCCATCTCCCGCGCCCGCTTCGACGAGATGTCGCACGCCCAGCCTGTAATCGGCGTGAAGGTCTTCGCCCGGCTCGCCCGCTCGCTGTCGCTCCGCCTGCGCCGCGCCGATGCCGAGTTGCGCACGTTTTACGACGCATGAGCGGAGCCTGGACGCAGGTGTTACGAGGTGGGAGCCGGCTTGCAGGCGGTGGATTGGCGTAGCAACAAGGGGCGCAGCTTGACTGCGGCCGATTGATTCGCGTTTGCGGCGCGACCGGGCGCACACGAGGTGCGCCCCTACATTCCTGACCATCGCCTGCAAGCAGGCTCCTCCCTCGGACCCTGCAACCGCGAAACCATTGCCGATTCGCCCTCCGAAACACCCCTTTCAGGCCCTTTCGCGACCTCCCGCCGAAAGTAGATTCACTCAACCCCGGCCCTTCACCGTGACCCGCGGCTAATACCCCACCCTCTGACAGAGGGGCTCCGGGGTGCTTTCCACCGCAAAAAACGCCTTTGCCCCGAGGGGGGCCTCCATTTGACGTCGCCCGTTCTGCGGCCCACGTTGCCCTTCCCCATGGTCAGCATTACTTCCTCCGAAACACCCGACGGCAGCAAGTCCGCCGCCGAACCCCGCTCCCTCAACGACGTAGTCATCCGCCTCGCGGGCAACTCCCAGGACGGCATCCAGGCCGTTGGCGGCTTCCTCGCCCGGCTCGCCGGCCGCTCCGCCCAGGAGGTCATGACATACATGACCATCCCGTCCACCATCTCGGGCGGTCCCTCCATTTTCCAGGTGCGCATGGGCACCGGCGACATCCTTTCCGCCGGTGACCGCGCTGATGTGCTCGTGGCCTTTTACCAGCACAGCTACGAGAGCCACCGCCCTGCCCTCCGGCCCGGCGGCGTGCTGCTCTACGATTCCGACCACGTGCAGCCCAATCCGGACGACCACGACATCACTGCCGTCGGCGTGCCGTTCACGACCGCCACCGTCGAGGCCGTGGGCGGTTCCGCCAAGGAAAAGGGCAAGAACATCTACGTGCTCGGCGTGCTCGCCCGGATGTTTGACCTCAATGTCCCGAAGCTTTCGCAGCTCATCAAGGAGCGCTTTGGCGGCAAGAACGAGGACATCGTCCGCAACGCCCTGCTCGCCTTCGACGCCGGCTACGCTTTCCCCTCCGAGAATCTCCAGCAGTGCCTCTACCGTCTGGAGCAGCCCGCGCCGCTGCCCGGGGCGCGCCCGCAGGTCACCACCGATGGCAATTCCGCGATCACCTACGGTCTCATCGCCGCCGGCGTGCGCTACGGCGCCGCCTATCCCATCACGCCGTGGTCCTCCATCATGGAGACCCTCCGCACCGAGCTGCCGAAATACGGCGGCATCTTCGTTCAGTGCGAAGACGAGATCGCCGCCATCTCCACCGCCCTCGGCTTCTCCTACGGCGGCAACCTCGCCATCACCGGCAGCTCCGGTCCCGGCCTCTCCCTCAAGGCCGAGGCCCTCGGCTGGGCCGTCATGGCCGAGATTCCCCTCATCGTCGTCAACGTCCAGCGCGGCGGCCCCTCCACGGGCCTGCCCACCAACATCGAGCAGAGCGATCTCATGCAGGCCATCTACGGCAGCCATGGCGACGCCCCCCGCGTCGTGCTCGCGCCCGCCACGGTCGAGGACTGCTTCTACACGGCCATCGAGGCCTGCCGGATTGCCCGCGAGTTCAGCACCCCGGTCATCATCCTGACCGACCAGGCGCTCGCCACCCGCATCGAGGCTTTCGACGAACCCGATCTGCCCAAGCTGATGGTCGAGGCCAAGCCCGACCTCAGCACCCGCGACGCCAGCTTCAAACCCTATCCCCTCGACGCCCTGACCCGCCACGCGCCTCCCGGCGCCGTGATGGGTTCCGGCAAATACCCGATCGTCACCGGCCTCGAGCACGACGAACTCGGCCACCCGACCGCGAATCCCGCGCTGCACACCAAGATGACCGCGAAGCGCCGCGAGACGATCAAGGCCGTGGCCGCCACCTATGCGGCACCCGAGGTCTTCGGCGACCAGTCCGGCGACGTGCTGCTCGTCGGCTGGGGTTGCACCTACGGCCCCATCCATGAAGCCGTCGGCCGGCTGCAGGCCTCCGGCGTCAAGGTCGGCCACCTGCAGATCCGCCACATCCACCCGT
>JBIJDP010000152.1:0-6003 GCA_044344065.1 Opitutaceae bacterium | reverse complement strand
CGATACCGGAGGAGGCGCCGGTGATCCAGACGACTTTGTTGTTAAATCTCACGGCGGGATTGAGCCTGCCTCGCAGGCCGGCGGCGTCAAAGCCTGTCGGTTGCCGATTATTTACCAGCGATGGTGAATACGGGCTATTGCCGAAATCGAGAAAACCGGGCAAGTTCCCGCCCCGTGAAGCACCCCGCACCACTCACACCCGCCCAGATCAGTTTCTTTCACGAAGAGGGCTACCTCATCGTACCCGACGTCTTCGCGCCCGCCGATCTCGAGCCGCTCCGCCAGGAGCTGCACCAGGAAATCGACCGCAAGGCCCGCCAGTTGCGGGCCGAGAAGAAGCTGACCAAGCTCCACGCCAAACTCGATTTCGACCGCCGCCTTGCCGCGATCTACCGCGATTCCAAGGAAAACGGCGAGGCCATCATGCGCCACCTCGAGGGCCTGCGCGGCGGTGGTTTCCATGCGCCGCAGATGTTTGACGTGATCGCGAGTCCGAAGCTGCTCGCCAGGGTCAGCGCCCTCCTGGGCACCGAGGAAATCGTGGCCTCCTCCGTCTATCGCATCCGTCCGAAGCTCCCCAACATCGGCCGCGGCGTGGTGCCGTGGCACCAGGACAGCGGCTATTTCGCGCCGCATTGCGACAAAGCCCTCATCATCACCTGCTGGATCCCGATGGTGGATGCCACGGTGGAGAACGGCTGCATGCAGATTCTGCCCCGCACGCACCGCGGCAAGGTCGTCAAGCACCACACGGGCGGCAACGCCGGCTTCCTCGTCATCAAGGATGAGAATCTCCCCGACGATCCCCGCAAGTCCATCACCGCGAGCTGCCCGCGCGGCGGTGTCGTCTTTATGACGAACCGCACTCCGCACTGTTCGACGCCGAACTACTCTGATCACATCCGCTGGAGCATGGATCTGCGCTACCAGTCGGCCAAGACGCCCAACAACGTCGGCCTGTGGCCCGAGTCACTCGACGCCGACGGCAAGGCCGATGACGCGTTCTACGAGAAGGGCAATGTCGCCTGCTATCCGCCCGAGGCCGATTTCCTCGTGCAGAGCCGGCGGCACCCGGAGAAAGTCAGCGACTACCAGGAATACGTCCGCCGCCGCGAGACCTACGACCGCACTCAGGCCAATTTCTCCGCCTTCCGCCGCTGGCCCGAGAGCGCGACCGCGACGAAGTAAGGCGCGCGATCGCGTCATCCTGATATGCAGGGCGGGGATTCCGGTCCTTTCTCGAGGCTGGAATCCAATCTTGCTCGTTCTGTTTTTCTTTCTCTTTCGTCAGGGCAGATAATTCCCAAGGCAGGAGAAAGAGAAAGATTACGAGAAAGAGAAAGAATGGTTCCCAGCGAACCGGTGGACAAAAGGCGGGGATCGGACCTATCCTCCGTAGGCCTGGCGAAGGTGGCGACCCCGCCCTGCATCAGGGCCTCCCCACCTGATCGTTCAAAAGATGCGCAGATTCCGCGGTTGAATCGCCGCCGGCTGCGCCCGTAGTGGGGACCATGCCTGCCACGCAGCTTTTCGAACTCACGCCGGCGGAGTCGGTATTCGCGCCCTTTCACGATCCGGCGATTGCCCCGCAACTGCCGTTCCGGCTGATTCCGCGGGACGGCATCGGCGTGCGGCATAGGTACAACTGGGACAGCACGCACCTCTCTTGGGAGAACTGTCCGGCGGGCGCCGTGGCGGCCGTGGCCGAGGTGGCGGTCCACGAATTGCCGGCCCGTTTCGACCAACTGGTCTTCTGTGTGGTGGCGCCGACCACGGTGCGCATCCAATTTGAGATCGGGTGCGGTGACCGCTGGACCCCGCTTGGCGAACCGGTGAGTGGCATCGGACGCCGGCTGGAGGTGACGCGGGACATCACGGTGCGTCCGTTCGACGCCGTGCGGGCGATCTTCACGTCGGAAGCCGGGCATGTCAGCCTGAGCCTGCAATGGTGGGGCGCGGCGGAGAGCGCTCTCGTGCGCAGCCTCATCGCCGCGCGGCCGCGCTACGACGGACACTGGGAAGGGCTCATCCTGCCTCCCGCGCAGTGGCCGGCGGTGAAGTTTGCCCGCGGCCTGCTGTTTTCGGAGGGCGACCTGCCGGCCCTGCGCGCGCGCATGACCCTGCCCGGGTGGGCGGAACAGGCGGTCCTTTTGGAGGAGCGCGCCCGCCAATGCCTCACGCGGCGGCCGGAAGACGACATCGACGGATTTCTGCCGCAGACCGATCTGCGGTACATCCGCGCCCGGGAGCACGGTCGGGCTACTTATTTTACCGAGCCGATCCTTACCGGATTTGTCGGACTCCTGCGCGACGACCGGGCCCTGAGCTTCCACGCCCTGCGCTACCTGATGTGCATTTTGCACACGCCCTGCTGGGCACAATCGGCGGAGAGCCGGGCGCGGGGCAGCGTCTGGGACCAGCGCTGTTTCAACGAGGAGATGGTGCTCACCGCCGCGACGCTGCTGCTCGACTGGTATGACTTTGCGCTGACCCCGCGGGCGCGCGCCCTGGCCCAGCAGGCGCTGTGGGACAAGGGCGTCGCGACGATCGAGCGCGACATGATGAAGTTCGACTACGTGTTCACCATGAACCAAGGGCCGTGGTTCTGCCGCGCCCGGATCCTGGCGGGGCTTTACCTCGAGACCGTCTGGCCCCGCATGAAACCGCACACCGACCTGGCGGCTGCCGATATGAAGGCGGGCATGGAAAACTACGTCATGCCCGATGGCGGCACCGACGAGGGCCTGGGATATTTCGCCGTGACGCTCCACGCCGTGCTGCTGGGCGCCGTGGCCTATGCCCGGGCCCGGGGCGTGGATGCACGCACCCTGTTGCCGCCAGCCATGGCGGAGACCGGGCGCTTTGTGGCAATTCTTTCGGCGATGGAACCCGGCCGGGTGCTGATGGACGGCGACAACAGCATCGATGTCATCGTGGGCGATTCCATTCCGATCCTCGCGACGCTTTATCCGGATGCCGTCTACCGCCAGCTCGCCGCCGCGTGCCTGTCGAAGCGCCGCGCCCCGAGCTATTTCGACCAGTACATCACCGAGGGCGTCTTTGCCTTCATCCTCGGTCCGGAAAAGCTCGAAACCCCGCAGCCGGTCGTGCCCACCTTCGGCCGGCTCCCGCACACGGGGCACCTCACCAGCCTGCGACGCAATGCCGCCAGCCGCAGCGTGCGTTTGCATCTCGCCGGTGCCAAGGCCCTCGCTTCGCACACGCATTTTGACAAGGGTTGCTTCACCCTCGAACTCGACCGGCTGCCCGTCCTGCTCGATCGCGGCCAGGTGCGCTACGACGACCTGCGCAGCTACACGCTCAAGCGCACCGAGCTGCACAACGTGCTCACGCCGGTGCTGCCCGGCGAAATTTATCCCAACCAGCTACCCGTTGAGGCGGCCGTCATCCCGGAAGGGGAGGGCGACGACCGGCGCCTGCGCGCCCGCATCGACCTGAGCTCGGTCTGGCGCGGCATCATGCGATCATGCACGCGGGAACTGGCGGCCGACAGCTTCAGCGAATTCACGGTGACGGATGCAGGCGAACTGCCGGCGCCCGGGACCTTGAGTTTTCACCTTCAGACCCGCGTCCCGTGGGAGATCAATGGCCGCGAAGCGGTACTGCGCGTGCCGGGTTGGGAAGTCCGCGTCAGCCTGCCGTGGGCGGACTCGCTGACGCAGCGCGAGGACTCGATTGATTTCGAGTTCCAACCGGTCTGGCATTTCGAAGCCCGCGTGGCTTCGCCGGCGCAGTATAGGCTCGTGACGCATTTCACCTGCACGCCGCGGTAACCAAGTAGGGCGGGTCTGTGGCCCGCCCTACTGGCGAAATCGTAGTGCCGGTCTTCAGCCGGCACTGGTACGGGAGAGCCGAACTGCCGAGGAGAAGTAACAAGCGCGGGCTAAAGCACCGCGCTACGCTTGGGGTGTTCATTCATATTCGCAGCAGCCGCGCTGGTTCGGACGGACACACCAACTAATTCAACGTGAAATCCGGCCTTTTGGTTTGAACCTTCGCCGGACGGGACATCGTGTGCATTGCCATGCAACGCCTCCTGCTCCTTGTCAGCCTGTTCCTCGTTTCAACCGTTGGTGCCGCCGCCAGTCCGATTGCCGGCCAGTGGCGCTTTGTCCCCGAACGCAGCACGGACCTCAGCCCCTGGCGCGCCTATGACCTGACGATCACCGTGGAGGGCGAGGTCGTGACTCTCCAGCGTCAGCTGGCCGCCGGGCGCCGTGTCCACGAGGACACCCTTCGCATCGATGTCAGCCAGGCCATCAACGTCGTGCCCTCCGCCTACTGGCCCGACAACCGGCACCTTGGCGCCTACATGGGTGGTGACAAGACCATGAAGATCCGCGCCGAGTGGCTCGACCAGCGCCGGCTGCTGCGCCTCAGCACCGACCTCGTGCTCGATACCCAGCAGGGCCCGCGCGATCTCAACATTCTCAGCGACTACAAGGTCTCGGCCAACGGCGCGCAGCTGACCCTCACCCTGCTGCGCAGCACCCGCAACCGGCCGGTCGTCTACGTTTTCCGGCGCCTCACCGCCGAAGAGGCGGCCAAGCCAGCCGCCAGAGGGAAATCCGAGTAATCGCCCGCCAACGCTCTCCCATCTCCGAACTCCGATCTCCGATTTTCCAATCCCCCATGCATCGCCTCACTTTTGCCCTACTGCTGCTCTCCCTCGGCGCTATCACCGGTACCGCCTCGGCCCAGCCTGCGCCCAAGCGGGTCGAGCGCGCCCCCGCCGAGGCCACCATAATTCCGCTGTCGGAGAACTGGCGCATGGACGGCGACATCCCCGTCAATGTCCTGCTCATCTCGCTGCAAGGTCTCGCCAACCGCGATTATCCACGCATCTACCTTGAGTATCCCACGCACTGGCAGTGGGAAACCGTGCGGCCGCTCATCGGCTTCATGGAGCGCCGCCATGGCACGAAATTCACCCGCCTTGGCCTGAACGATGCCGACGCCGCGCTCGGCCGCTTCGCCCAATACGCCAAGGGTTACGTCGTCTGGGACCGCGAGGTGCGCTCGTCCGTGAATGTCGCCTTCACCGCCGCCGGCGTGCTCGATGCGCTGGTCGTGAGCGAGGAACTCATCCCGCTCGCGGAGAAGCACGGCCTGAAAAAGCTCGAGGATCTGCGCGGCATTTTCCGCGGCAAGTCCGACTTCGAAATTTACTCCTGGGCCGTCGCCAGGTTCTGGGACCGCTGCTCCCGCGGCTATTATGCCGTGCTCGGCGGCCATGCCGGCATTGAAATGCAACCCGGCGTCGCCGACTTCGCTATCATGCAACGCGCCTTCTGCGCCGATCTTTCCGCCAACCCGAAGCACCCCGATGAACTCGGCTTGCTGCGCTCGCTTCTCAGCAAGCAGAATCCCACGAGCACCGTCATCGGCTGGCATTCGTACGGCAAGGACACCGAGGGCCAGCACACGACGCTCACCGGCAACCTTGGCCTGAAGATGGAGGGCCTGCACAACCTGCCCAACGTCTCCTACACCTGCCAGATCCCGCTCACGCCCGATTTCAAGTTCACCAGCAACCACAACGTGGCGCGTGACGCCAAGCTGCAGGCGGAGAAGAAGGTCTACATCGCCGCGCTCGCGACCGACTCGATGGGCATCGGCACCTGGACCAAGCCCGGCCGCGGCGAGATTCCCTACGGCTGGCAGGTCCTCATGGGCTGGCTGCGGCTCAACCCCGTCGCCCTCCAGTTCTTCTACGAGGACAAGTCGCCCAACGACTACTTTGTCGGCGGACTCAGCGGACCAGGCTACATGTATCCGAAGTCCATCCCGGCCGACAAATTCCCGCCCCTCATGCAGGATGCCCGCGAACTCATGGCGGCGCTCGATCTGCGGGTCATGGAGATCATGGACTACTCCGAGGGCAACCGGCACGTCGGCAACACCGACCTGACCAAGGAGGTCGTGGACCGCTACTATCGCGAGTTCCCCGACGCCATCGGTTTCATCAATGGCTATGGCAGC
>JBIJDP010000151.1:0-6018 GCA_044344065.1 Opitutaceae bacterium | reverse complement strand
GCCCGGGGCGGATCCGACGGATGGCATCGGGATCACCCTGCTCGCCAGAACCCCCGGAGGAGGACTGCGCGTGCTGAACCGATTGCTGATCGATCCAGCCGGCCGTCCGGGCGATCAGGGGAAACGGCTGCTGCGCATGGATTTTGTCCAGGAGGAAGACGGCGAGGTGGAACTCGTCTTTGACCCGGGCGCAAAAGGCCGCGACACCCGCGACTGGGTCTGGATCCGGGGCCAGCTGACAATTGAGTGATGCCCCGGCCAGTGGGCGGGCCCCGTGGTCCGGTGCCGTCCGGCAAAATTCGGTTGGCAACCGGGGTGCGTTGGGAAATGGGTGATTGATGCCATCACCTGCAGAGCCGGTGGCCGGCCCATCGCGAACAGAGACCGTCCTGGCGGTCGGGTTGTTTGTGATCGCGCTGGCCTTCCACGGCTGGGGCATGTCGGTGGGCTGGCCGGCAAAAAATCTGGCGGGCAACGAATACCGCCAGGCCCAGACGGCGCTTTCAACCTACTGGATCAAGCAAGCCGGCGAGTTTGCCCTGGATTATCCGACACCGGTGCTGGGCCCGCCGTGGTCCGTCCCGATGGAATTTCCGCTGTACCAATGGACCGTCGTCGTGACCAGCCAGGTCACGGGCTTTGGCCTGACCAAGGCGGCGCGGCTGGTGAGCATGACCTGCTTTTACCTGACGCTGCCGGCGTTGTTTTTGCTGCTCGGACGCTGGGGCATCGCTGCGGGTCGCCGCTGGCTGGTGCTGGCCATGGTGGTGAGCTGTCCCTTTTATGTTTTCTACGCCCGGGCCTTCCTCATCGAGACCATGGCGCTGATGTTCGCGCTGTGGTTCTGGGTGGCGTTTGAACGGACGGTGGAGACACGGCGTCACCGCTGGCTGGCGGTGGCGGTGCTGGCCGGGACGGGCGCCGGGTTGGTCAAGGTCACGACCTTCCTGCTGTACCTCCTCCCGGTTGCGGGATGGGCGGGTCTGCGGCTTTGGCAGAAACGGAAGTCGGGGCAATGGCGGTCGGACCTGGGGTGGATGGCCGCGATCCTGGCGCCGCCCTTCCTGGTCACGATCTGGTGGGTGCGAAAGTCGGACCAGATCAAGGCGCTGAATCCAATGGCGGATTTTCTCGGTTCGGCCCCCATGCGGGACTTCAACCTGGGCACGACCGAATTGCGTTTCTCGCCTGAGATCTGGGCCATGAAGTGGCGGATCGTCAGCCAGGAGCTCACTTGGCTGCCGCTGGTGGCCATGTGCCTGCTGCTGTTCCTGCTCGGGGGCCGGCACCGGTGGCGCGCGGCGCTCTTCTGCGGACTCATCTTTGTCGCCGCGCTCGGGGTGTTCCCGTTGCTGTACGCCTATCACGATTATTATTATGTGGCGAATACCGTGCTGCTGCTGCTGGCCGCCGGTCTTGCCGTGGTCGGCCTGACCGAGCAGCCGCGATGGCGGATCCTGGGGGCCTGCGCCGCCGTGGGCTTCGTCGGCGGACAGATGTCATGGTATCTCCAACATTATTATCCGAGGCAGCAGGGAGTGAGCGAGGGAGGCAATGCACTGACTGACACGGTGCGGAATTTCACGCGTCCGGAGGAGGTGCTCGTGATCGCCGGCGAGGACTGGAATTCGATGATCCCGTATTACGCCCGCCGCCGGGCGCTGATGCTGCGCGGCGATGTCGACAGCACTGGCGGGAAAATCGATCTCGCCCTCGCGAACCTGAAGGGCGTGCCGGTCGGCGCCTGCCTCATCACGGCCCGCGAATGGCGGGAGAAGTCGGTGCTGCTCGAACGGTTGCCGGCGCTGGGGCTGGACCCGAAGCCCGTGCTCACATGGTCGGGCAGCTGGATGTTTTTTCCGCGGGACCGCCGACCGGAGATCGTCAATGGCATGAGACTGTCGCCGCGCGAGGGCATTGCCTGGGCGCCCGGAGCGGAACCACCGCCGGAGCCGTTGGGCGGGAGCTGGCACGAACTGGCGGACCTGCCGGCCTACCAGCGGGCTTGGTTCGGGGGAATGAAACCCGCACCGGTCCGGTTCTTCTGCAGTTTTGAACCGATGCGGCAGGTGATCGCGCACAAGCAGTCCTTCAGCGGTCACCCGGTGACGCGGCTGGTCTTCCCCGTGCAGCGCGGCGCGCATGTGCTCGCGACGGAAGTGTGGTTCAACCCCGAGGCCTTCAACGCGCCGGCCGGCCAAGATCCAACCGATGGGGTGGAGGTGCGGTTGTCCGCGCTCGTGATCGGAGGCGAGGCGCGGATCCTGAGTTCGAGAGTGGTGAATCCGACGGCCAACCCCCGGGATCGCGGACCGGTGCCGATCGAGTTCAGGTTTTCCCTGGAGCAGGACGGCGAAGTCGAGCTGGTGTTCGGGCCCGGTCCGGCCGGCCGGGACACGCGCGACTGGATCTGGATCCGCGGGCCGCTCGTGATCGAGTGACGATCAGCGGATCACAATGCGGGACCAGTAGGCCTGGTCGTAGGCGAAATTCCCCGCCGGTCCCGGCGTGACGGTGAAGACCAGCTGGCCGGCAAAGGGCGCGCCGTTAGCATAGGCCAGCTCCTGCGGCCCCTGATCGGCCGGCCGCGTTGCGGGTGTCAGTTCACGTCGCAGCAAAGAACGGCAGGTTCCGTCCGCCAGTTGCTCGAAGACCTCGATGACCACGCCGTCCGTGGCCTCGGGCAAGGGCTTGGCGTAGGTGCCGGCGGGCAGCCCGGCGGCGGCAGTGAAGCCCCGCGCACCGGCCGGGGGCTGGAAATAGAGCTCGGAGGGCGCATGCGCGCTGACCACGGTGCCGCCATCCAGGGTTTGCAGGTTGACCCCGAACTGGCTCCGGGCGCGCAAAGGCGCGGGCGAGCAGGGAGGGAAATCCTGGCCGGCGAAATTCTGTTCCTTGGGGTCGGTCATGGCGATGACAGCAGCGGGTGTCACCAGCACGCGCGCTGTGGAGAAACGCCGGTTTTGGAGCCGGCTGGCAGCGGGGGCCACGGTTTCGGCCGGCAGATAGAGATCGGCGTCGGCGCCCGAGGCAAAGGGATGCGGGGCGAAACCAAAGCGGGCGATGCGGTCCTTGAGCAAATCCTGCCGCTGCCTGAGCTTGTCACCGACGATCACCATGGCGGCGATGCGCCGGGGCGGCAGGCGACTGATGACCTCGTCCAACACCGCGGTTTCGTCGTCGCGGCCGCCCGCGACCATGACCGCCCGGCGTTCGGCGTAGTAGGGCAGGAGCGGATTCCAGTCGGCGCCCGAGATGAGCACCACGCCGTCGGCCGGCACGGACTCGCGGATGATGGCGGCCAGGTCGGGCGGCGGCGGGGCTTCCTTCCAGTAGTAATAGTGGTAGTTGCGGTCGAAGGCCTGGTATTGCAGCACCAGCAGCACGGCCAGGGTGATCCAGCGGGCCGGAGCGGTGAGCCGCGGGTTGTCCCAGGCCGAGGCGAGGAGCAGCCCGGCGGCACCGGTGAGCAGCAGGGCGTTGGCGGTATAGTAGTAGTCGTGGACGTGGTAGAGGTTGGCGAAGATGAGCGGGCCGGTGAAAAAACCGCCGACACAGGCGAGCGCCATCCAGCGGGTCCGGGGACTGGCGAAGGCGGCGCACACCAGGGTCAGCGCGAGCGCGCCTTCGCTGAGGATGTTGAGGAAGATGTTTTCCTTCAGGTGCTGCCAGAATGACAGGTCCCACCGCAGGCCGAGCGGTCCGTAGTTCCACTGGTGCAACTGGGTGGAGGCGAGAAAACCGGTGTAGGGGTTGGAGTGCTTGATCGCATCGCCATGCGCGACCCACCCGTAGGTGACCGCGACCGCGAACAGGACCGGCAAGATAAGGCGCAGCGTTTGCAGACCTGCAGCCTTGCGCTTGAAGCCGCCCTCACGTCGGGAGTCCTGTCGGATGGCGGCGAAGGTGAGAGCCGCCGCCGGAACGCAATAAACGGCGAAGGTGGTGATTTTGGTGAGCGCTGCGAGCAGGCCGAGCACGCCGGTGGCGATCAGCCAGGCCGTGGCGCGGGTCGTCAACGTGCGGTGCAGTGCGAAGAGAAACCAGACAGCGAAGCACAATGCCGCGGTTTCGATCATCACGGTCCGCGGGTAGAAGAGATAAACCGGCGTGCTCAGCACCACCGCGAGGGCGAGATAGCGGCGCCCGGCCGTCAATCCGGCCAGTCCCAGCAGGCCGTATGCGGCCGGCAGCATCGCAGCGTAGAACAGGAGGCTGACGAGTCGCCCAGTCTGTTCCAGCGGCAGCCCGCTCAGCGAGGAAAGCGCGGCGACGCACCACTGGTAGGTGGGAAACTCCATCGGGACGGACCAGGGCGGACCGAAGAGCGGCGTCAGATAATCGAGGCGGAAGCCCTCCTGCTTGACCCAGAAGATGCTGAGGGCGGTCTGGAGTTGGCGGAATTCGTAGCGGTCCAGGATGGACGCATGCCACGAACGCGTGAGCATCCAGCCGGCCCCGAGCAGCATGAGCAGGAAGACCCGAAACAGCCACCGGTCGTCCGGCGGACGGTCGTCCCGGGCGGGTGCAGTGGCGGGATCCGGAGCAGCCATGGGCTTCAGTGCGCCGCGTAACCGGCGGCGGCGCGACGGATGCCCTCGGCGAGCGGCACCTGCGGCTGCCAGCCGGTGGCGGCGGTGAACTTGTCGTTGTCGAGCCGGCTGTCGTGCACGTCCCAGGCCGGGGCGGCGCCGGACTTCAGGTTCACGGGCCGGCCGAGTTCGCCCTCGACCAGCCGGATGACCTCGTCGATCCGGTGCGATTCACCGGCGCAGAGGTTGAAGGTACCGTTGATGTTGCCCGGCAGCACCAGTTCCAGCGCGGAGAGAAAGTCGGTGTAATAGATGAAATCCTTCCGGGCGGAACCGTCGCCCCAGAGCGTGAGGGGCTCCCCGTTCATGCCGCAGCGCAGGGCATGGGGAATGAGTCCCTGCACCCGGCTGCTGGGCACGGGATAACCGTAGGGATTGGAAATGCGCAGGACGGTGCAATGGAGGCCGTCGCGGGCTGCGCGCTCGGCGATCAGGCGCTCGGCGGCGAGCTTGGCCCGGCCGTAGGAGCCGATGGGAGCGCAGGGATCGTCCTCGCGATTGGGCCGGCCGGGGGCGTTGCCGTAGACGGTACCTCCAGAGGAGAAAAAAACCAGCCGGACCCGGCGGGTGGCGGGGGAGGTCGCGAGCACGGAGAGCAGTCGCTCGAGAAAGGGCAGGTCGTGCTGCGCCTCGGTACCCGGGTGCGACTCGGAGGTGGCGGGCAGGGAACTCCAGGCGAGATGGAAGATCGTATCCGCGCCGGCCAGCACCGCCGGATCGGGCAGGGAGTCGAGCGGCCGGAAGCCCGGGCCGGCGGTGCGCGAGAAAAGCGACACGGCATAGGCGGGGGCCCGGAAATGGTCGGCGATCAGCGAGGCGAGACGGCCGCGGCCGCCGGTCACAAAGATGCGCTGGGAAGTGGTGGCGGGCATGGATCGGTCAGGACGGTGTCAGGGCCTCGTAGAAGCTGGCAAGCGCCCCGGCACTGCGCCGCCAGCTGAAATGTCTCTCCGCGAAGGCGATGGCGCCCTGGGCGAGGCGCGCGGCCAGCGCCGGATCGCGCCGCAACCCGGTCACGGCGGCGGCGATGCCAGCGGCATCGGCCCGGTCGAGAACATAGGCGTCCACCCCGTGGCGCGCGAGGTTGCCGAGATTGGTGCGGGGCAAAATGACCGGCCGGCCGATGGAGAAAAACTCGGGCAGCTTGGACGGGAAACGGTAGTCGTTGAAGGCGTCGGCCGACCCGGGTTGGACGAAAATGTCCGCCAGCGCCATGAGCGGTGCGAGGTAGCGGTGATGGTGAATCTGCCCGAGGTTCAGCACCTGCGGCTCGACGGCGGCGGCGAGGCCGCCGAGGAAATCCACCGCGTCGAGGCCGGCCCGGATCAACCGCACCGGATGGCCGGCGGCGTTCAACGCGACGACCGCGGCGTAAAGCTCGCGCACCTCGGCGGCATTGGCCGCATGCACGTTGCCATGGTAAAAC